>SLFE01000117.1 GCA_007124415.1 Waddliaceae bacterium
GATATTCAGGAAAATCCCGATGAGCGGATTCTCATTATGAGGGGGGAAGGGGGCGTGTTTTGCACAGGGCTTGATTTGAAAGAGTCCATGGATTTAAACAGCGCCGAAGAGTCGGCCAATATGATCGCCGCATTACTGAGGGAGGTTTGCCTTTCCCGATTGATTACTATCGCCTCGGTTGAATCGTATGCCCTTGCCGGCGGCGCCGGCCTTTCGTCTGTTTGCGATTACGTTTTGTCCGAAAGCAAAGCCCGGTTCGGCTTTCCCGAAGTTCATCGCGGGCTTGTGCCGTCCATTGTCCTCACGCTTTTAAGAAGGCAGCTGAAAGAGCGGGATATGCGGGAGTTGTTTCTTTTCGGCAAAAATGTTTCCGCCGAGCGCGCCCGGGAGATGGGGCTTGTCAATCAAGTGATCGAAAGCGATTCTCTGCACCAAGAGACTCTTGATTTTGCAAAAAAAGCATTAAAAGGAGCCCCGAGCGCTGTCGCCCATGTCAAAAAACTGATCGAGCATTTCTACCTGAGTCATTTTGAAGAGGACTTAAACCATGCTTTGAGCCTGCACAAGGTTGCCAGATCCCATTATGAATTTCAGGAAGGGATACAGTCCTTTATGGAAAAAAGGAATCCGAGCTGGTATCCGGAAGATTTATGAAACTTACGGCAGTCGAAGGAAACTATCAGCATCTTGACGGCGGATCCATGTTCGGCAACGTTCCGAAAGAACTTTGGAAACGGTGGGTGGAGGCCGATGAAAAGAACCGGATCAGAATCGCCTGCCGCAGCCTTCTAGTTCAAACAGACAACGGACGCAATATTCTCTTCGATGTCGGCATCGGCGCCTTTTTAGAACCCAAGCTTAAGGAAAGGTACGGCGTTTTCGAGGAAGAGCATACCCTTTTGAAAAATCTCGCCTCGATAGGTCTTGCCGAAGAAGACATCGACGCCGTCATGCTCTCGCACCTTCATTTCGACCATGCCGGCGGCATGCTTCCCCCGCACGGCGAGACTCCCCGCCTCCTTTTTCCCAACGCCGCCATCTATGTCGGCAAAGAGCATTGGGAGAGGGCGCAAAAGCCCCACATCAGAGAGAGGGCCTCCTTTATCCCCGAGCTGCACGATCTCTTAAAAAAATCGGACAGATTCCATTTGATCGAAGGAGAGACCCACCCCGATTTTGAGGATTTCGTTTCCTTCACCTACACTTACGGCCATACAATCGGCCTGATCATCTCAAAGATACGCGCCCCCGGCAGAACGGTCGTTTTTGTTTCCGATTTGATTCCCGGTCGTCCGTGGCTGCATCCGCCCGTCGCGATGGGGTACGACCGCTATCCCGAGCTTACGGTGAATGAAAAGATCGCATTTCTCAAAGAGGCCGAAGCCAATAATTATCAGCTGTTTTTCACCCACGATCCTGAGGTCGGTTTCGCTACCCGGAAGCTGCCGACCGGTTCGTGAATGCAAATCTCAAAATTGCAGGGAGGGGCAATGCCCCACTTCTCAAAGGTTTCATTTTTCGAAGTTGGCAGAAATGTAGCGCGGCCTCGCAGAAAAACTTTCAATCCGTCAAAGTTCAAGTTTTTTGCTCTGACCGTTTTTTTTGTGCCGAACTCATGTTGAATGAATTGCTCTATAATTTTATCGCGAAATTCTCTGAAGGACATATCAGAGGAGACAGACATGTGCAGATATCTCACGCCACGCTTTTGCACACCTGATGCCATGTATGTTCTTCTGCACACCACAACCGCTTTGAATCGCCCTTCAGAATTAAACTTGCGGCAAAAGTGCTTCAGAGACAAGTAACGGGCGACATCAAGCAAAGCTTTCGGGTTGGCGACATCTTCCCGCATAGGGACTGTTTTGTGGTAAATATAGGGAATAATGTAGGTTTCAAACAGCCAAAAGTCTGTTGCGAGTTTGTATACGTCTTTATTCCGGAAATTTTCTCTCGATTCAACATCCAGTAAAGAGCCTTTGACGTGGGGCCTTGCGACGCACTCCTTGAAGATGGGGATGATCTTTCCCCCGACGTTGAAGATGATGATATTCCGAGGAATATTTTCCGTGGAAAGCTCGTAGCAGCGGTTGTCAATCATAAGGGGCTGCCGAGCGGTGGATATTGAAATAAAGGTCTTTTGCGCACATCATGGCATGCTCCAGATCGCTTTGATCCCCGCTTTTATCTTCGTAATAATTTTTGCCTGTGAAGGTTCCCTTTTCTTCGGCAATCACCTTCGCCAGATCGCGGGAAATATCGACATCCAATGAATAGCTGCACTTCAGTTCGTTTTTCAGTTCATTGAACTTTTCCGCGGTCAATTTTTGTATTTTTTCGTTTTTTTCGTGGCACAGATTGATTTCGAATTGAACGCCGCAGCCGAATTCCGGAAGATAAAGGAGGCCGTGGCAAATATCGCCGCCTCCGCTCGTCGACAGCTTGCCGGCTGTTGTGTCATTTGTTGGCAGCATATGATTTTCTTTTTACTGTCTGCCGAGGGAATATGCAAGCTAATAATGTTCTTTTAATTTTTTTTAAGTTGTTAAAAAGACCGAGTCTAACTCGCTAATACAACTAATTCGATAAGCATAGCTTTCCTTTTAAGCAAACTTCAAATTCAAAAGGGGGGTCTATGCCATAATCACCTAGTTTTTTATTTTTTTTATTTCCTAAAAGAGTGGTACTAGCACGTTGTATAATTTTTAGTTTTCTAAACTTCAACCGGTTTGAGTAGACTTCTTTATCGGGATGATAGAATTTAAGACAAGTTCTTAGCATTTTCTCCTTAATTTTCCCAATCGTCGTCGATGAAGAGACTATCAAATAAGATCGAAGTTTAGGATAATTTACATGTTCTTCCAAGAATGTAGCGCCACAACTTTTTGGTCGATAGGTAAACCGATAATCCGGAGTGAGTTTGAAAGTAATTTTATGCTCAGGGAATGTCGTTGGTTCGGGTGCAAACTCAATGAAATTTGGAGCCGGCTTTGCACGTGGCATTCGCTTGAGTTCAAACTGTTTAACAAAATCCGTCAGCTGCAAGTAATTAGCGGCATCGAGCAACGCTTGCGGATTTTCGACATCATCCCATTTAGGGACTGTTCGGTGGTATATATAAGGGATGACATATATTTTAAATAGTCTGGGATCGGTTGTCAGGGAGTGTACCGGTTCGCTCTTAAATTTTTCTTGTATTGAATTCACATCAAGCAAGGATTCACTGATGTGCGGAACCGAAAGGCATTTTTCGGGAATACAGAAATTTTTTCCTCCGACTCGGAAAATGCATTCCGGAGGGGGCGCATAATTGGGAAGTGTGTTTGGGGATACTGGCTGCATACTTTCTCCTTTTATTGATCTAACGTTATATATACATAAGTGATTTGAAACAAGCCTTGTATGTTTGAGATTTTGTTTTTTCTTGATGCCAATGAGGCCCTGGCCTATAGGTTGGGCTTGTGGGAGGCGGCGTCTATGATCGAGAGTTTGACATTTCCGAAAAGTCTACTTCCTGAGGACTTTACGGCAGATAATGTGAAGAACCTCTTTTCCGAGGATGAAAAGATCGCGTTCAACTTTAAAAAAAGCGCCATCAACGGGTATTTGAGAGATGAGGCTCATTTATCCTTGGACCGGTGGATCTTCGATACAAAAGGCTGCTCGGAGAAAGTCCGAAAAAAACTTGTTCACGACTTCAGGGAAGAAGCTTTCACAGTGGCCCTTGATGCCGAGCAGAGCACACTGACTTTGAGCCTCCCGAAGAAGGAGCTTGACGGCCATGCCGAGCTTCGGAAAAAAATCGAAAGCGCGGCGATGAAGCGGTTTTCTGCCCTTTGCCGGGAAATTCCGGAAAAAGTACAACAGAATTGCCGTGCAGACATTTGGCGTTGCATCATTTACGACACTTCAGAAAAAATTGTCGACGAAATCGAAAAACAAATCCTGTCGGGCAATCGGGGATTTCGTGTTGAGAAGGGCCTGCCTGTCTTAGAGCCGGTCGGCGATGGGTTTTATAGAACAGCGCAGGTTTTGACGCTCAGCGTTGCGGGAAGGAAAGCGGATCAAATATGGAATGATGTCAAGGCGACGCTAGAATTCGATCACCCGATTCGTAATTAATCCCGGTAAAAAGCGGTTTTGCTTGAGTTTTGCGATTCCCTCTATCTATAATCGGCGGCATGTATGGGTAGAAAACATCGCCGCTCTTCACGCCGCCTTCCGGTCATGGATATTCCTGATAAAGCCAACCGGATCTTGAATATCGTCCTTATCGGCATGATCCTGATACTCGTCAGGGTTTGGCACTTGGCTGTCATACAGTACGACGATAAAGTCGAAGAGGCCGTGAAGCCGCGCAAAAGGGTGGTGATCGTTCCGGCAAAACGGGCGACGATCCGCGACCGCTTCAATATTCCCCTGGCTGTCAACAAAGTGAAATATCAGGCGGCCGTCTACTACTCGCAGATCAAAGAGATCCCCTCGATCAAGTGGGAGGTTGGCGATGACGGAAAAAAGGTGAGGAAATTCAAGCGGCGCGAGTACATCGAGGAGCTTTCCGAACTTTTGGGCGCCGAGCTGGAGATGGACCCCGAAAGGATCGAGGATCTGATCCATTCCAAGGCGGTCTTTTTTCATAA
>SLFE01000198.1 GCA_007124415.1 Waddliaceae bacterium
TTATAATAATTATTTTTTTATTATAAATTAAATTGAACTAATTTCACTTTTGTTGTATAATAAATATTAAATTAAATAAGAAGACATTCATGAATCAAAT
The DNA here is from genome assembly GCA_007124415.1 of Waddliaceae bacterium. Classification (GTDB taxonomy): domain Bacteria; phylum Chlamydiota; class Chlamydiia; order Chlamydiales; family SLFE01; genus SLFE01. The sequence continues at coordinate 101 of SLFE01000198.1, forward strand.
TAATAAAAATTATTTTACTCTTCCTCCAATAGGCCCCTACGCTCGGCAGAAGCCTCTTCCTCCGCTTGGAAAATTGGATATAAGTGTTTATCTTCCGCGCAGGAAGCCGCCGGAAAGTATTTTCAGTAAAATTGGCGTCTATGTCGGCGAAACTACCGAAAACCACATTGCGAACGGGTTTGGCACGCTCCGGCTTAATAGCGGCGGTTCTTACACCGGCGAATTTCGAGACGGTGAATACCATGGATGGGGAACTTTGAAAAAAGCCAACGGACATTCCTATTCAGGGCAGTTCAAAGAAGGCGATTTTGACGGCAAAGGAACATTCACATATGCAAACGGAAACATCTACACCGGAGAATTTAAAGATGGCCATATTCACGGCCGCGGCATGTTTATATATGTTGACGGAAGAGTCTACGAAGGAGTTTTTGAAAAAGGAAAGCCTGTTTCACTAACACGTAAAAGGGACAGGGAGCCGGAAAAAAAGGTTTCTGAATCAGCGTCGCGCATTCTGCAGCCTCCAGCAAAAAAGCCGCGCGGCTCGACAGACAACTCCGTCTAAATGAATATACTTTCCTCTTTGACTGTGTTAAGATCATAGCTTCAAAGGGGAGGGTTTATGATCTATGGTCTTGGGGCTGCTCTTGCCTCGCTTATCGTTTTACTGTTCATCCGCGAGCAGATGTTTTATCGCCGAAAGGATCAGCTGGTTGAGGAAAAAAGCCTGCTTCAGTCGAAGGTGGCCCAGCTTGAAACGTTGATCGAGCATGAGAAGCGGGCAGCGGAGGAAAAGATTCAAGTTCTTAATGACGCTCATAAACAGTTGTCCGATTCGTTCAAAGTCCTCTCTTCCGATGCCTTAAAGGAAAATTCCAAGTCGTTTTTAGAGCTGGCCGAGGCAAAGCTTGAAAAGTTTCAGGAAGGGGCGAAAACCGACTTGAGCCAGCGGCAAAAAGCCATCGACGAGCTGATGAAGCCGATCAAAGAGTCTCTTGAAAAAACTCACTTGACGACAGAAGAGCTGAAAAAGACTCTGGCAACAACTCAAACAAGCTTTACCGAACAGTTTAAAAATTTAGCTACGGCGCAGTACCGCTTGCAGAGCGAAACGGCCAATTTGGTGAAAGCTTTGCGGGCTCCGACAGTCAGGGGACGCTGGGGCGAAATGCAATTGAGGCGCGTCGCCGAAATCTCCGGCATGCTTGAGCATTGCGACTTCACGCAGCAAGAATCCCGAACAAGTGATGAAGGGCGGCTGAGGCCCGATATGGTTGTCAAGCTTCCCGGTGGTAAGGAAATTGTTGTGGACTCGAAGACCCCTCTTATGGGTTATCTGGAAGCTCTTGAGGCCGAAGACGAGGAAATTCGTAAATCCAAGCTGATCGAGCACGCTAAACACGTGAAGACCCACATCACGCAGCTGGCTTCGAAATCATACTGGGACCAGTTTCAGTCGACCCCTGAATTTGTTGTTCTGTTTTTGCCGGGCGAGACTTTTTTTTCGGCGGCCCTTGAAATGGATCCGAGCCTTATTGAATACGGTGTTGAGCAAAAAGTCATCCTGGCAACTCCGACGACACTTATCTCTCTTCTTCGCGCTGTGTCGTACGGCTGGCGGCAGGAGCTGATCGCGAAAAACGCGCAGCAAATCAGCCAGCTCGGACGGCAGCTTTATGAGAGGGTGCATGTTCTTGCCAATCATTTTGTTGAAATGAGAAAGGGGCTTGAGAGGACTATCGAGGCATACAATAAAGGGGTCGGTTCATTTGAGACCCGGGTTTTGGTCACGGCGCGCAAGCTGAAAGAAACAGGCGCCGGCACCGATCAAGACATCGATTCGCTCGAACCGGTTGACAAGATTCCCCGCCTTCTTCGCGATTAACCCATGGATACTTTCAGTTGATATTGCTGGATGCGCCTGAGAGAAATGAGGACGCCTGCAATCACAAGGATAAACCCGCCGAGTTCATAGGGGCGGGGAATCTGCTGCTGATAAAGGTATGTGTAGAGGAGGCCAAAGCAGGTTTCGGCGACGATGATCTGCCCGGCAAGGGTGACGGGGAGCATGCGCGAGGCGCGCTGCCAGAAAAACGTTCCCATAAAGGAGCCGAGAAATCCAAGGGCGAGGGCTGCGGCTAAAAACCACATTATTTCTTGAGCGTTTATCGAATGCGTTGCGAAGTGGATCGAGTCTATGGGCAGCAGCAAAAGGATGGGAAAGGAGGCGATGGTCAGGAAAAAGCACCAGACGCCAATGAGCATATTGAATTCAATAAAATTCAGATCGGCCTCTTTTTTTAAAAACCGGGCGTTGTGCACAGCATACCAGGCCCACATGGAAATGGAGGCGGCAGTAGCGAGGACTCCAATGGAAAAAGACTGAGTCGTTATCGAAGGGTCAATATTGATGTCGTTTGCGTGAACAAAGAAAAATCCGATTCCGACCATTACAAGAGGAAGGAGTATCATCGAATAGGGAACCTCCTTTCCTAAAAAATTTCCGTAGAGGCTGACGCAGATCGGATTGGAAGCGAAAAGAAGGGCCACCATGGAAGGGCCGATCATTTTGACTCCCATAACTTCTAAAGCGTAATAAATGAGGTTTCCCGTGAGGGCGAATATGAGGGCTTTTCTCCAAATGCGCCATGAATGAAGCTCGCGCCTCTTGATCAGATGCGCCGCCCATAGGACAAGGCAAATCAGGCCGTAGAAGAAGTAGCGGCCGAGCGTGATTTCGATCGCCGAGAATTGAGGCGCCAGAACAGGGCAGATCATACTGAGCCCCCAGCAGGCGCAGGCCAGAATTGCAAATAAAATGCCTAAAGGATTAACCATAGTGGCTAAATTATACTAAAATGTTGAAATTAGTTCAATATCAATAATTTACGTTTGATTGAGCACCAGGGCCGCGGCGCCGATCACGCCGGACTCTTTGCCAAGGGCGGCATTTAGAAAAGAAAGCCTTTGGCTAGCGGCAGCCAGGGCTTTTTTCTTGACCCCTTTATCGATCTGTTCGATCATCTCCGGAAGGCCTTCAATGACGCCCCCTCCCAGGATGAAGCGGCAGGGGTTGAACGCGTTCACAAGGTTGCTGCAGGAGTCGATGAGCGCTTCGAGGGTTTCTTGAGTGAGGTGCTTGGCCAAAGGATCGCCTTTTTGGTAGGCTTCGGTTACATGTTTGGCGGTGATGTCATCGATTTTTCCGCCGGAAAGCTCCAATAGAAGAGCTCCGGCCTCTCTTTCGGATTCGACGGCCTGCTGCGCTCTTTTGGCTATGGCCCATCCTCCCGCGAATGATTCGAGGCAGCCGATATTTCCGCATGAGCACTCGATTCCATGGTCGCGAATGATCATATGGCCGATTTCACCGGCGGTGTTGCTGCAGCCGTTGACCATACGGTTATTGCATACGATTCCTCCCCCTACGCCGGTTCCAACAAACATGCAAATCATGTCTGTCGTTTCCTTCCCCGATCCGTAGAGCCATTCACCCCAGGCGGCGGCACGGACATCGTTTGTAATGGTGACATCGAGTTTAGTAAGCGTTTTCAGATTTTCCTGAAAGGGCACGTCATGCCAATCGAGATTGGGGGCATTTCGAATCACGCCTTGATCGGCGTCGATCTGGGCCGCGATTCCGACGCCGATTCCGACAGGCTCTTCTTCGGAGTCGTTGCATAACTGCTTCACCGCCTGCTGAATTTGTTCTTCAATTGCGGAGGAGCCGCCCTTGACGTCTGTGGGAACACGGATGCGGTTGGCGACATTGCCTTTGCTGTCGACATTGGCAATTTCGATTTTCGTTCCCCCTAAATCAACACCTATAGCCCATTTCGTCATAACCTTGATTATTATAGGATTTACCCTTTAATCACAAGGTGGGGTTTAAGTCTGGCGACAATTTTGGCAAGGCCCGCTTTGTCAACAGCTTCAACGACTTCATCGACATTTTTATAGGCGTCGGGCATCTCTTCGACAATGGTGCGATAGGAGTTGGCTTTGACGATAACGCCTTGACTTTGCATGTGCTCGAAAGGGTCTTTGCCTTTCCAGGATTTTTTGGATTGGTGCCGGCTTCTTGCCCTGCCTGCCCCGTGGCAGCAGCTCGACCAGGTGAGGGGATTGCCAAGCCCGGCAAGCAGGTAGCTGGCCCTTCCCATATCCCCCGGGACCAAAACGGGTTGTCCTGTTTTTTTGAAGATGGCCGCAAGTTCGGGGTGCCCCGGTCCGAAAGAGCGGGTCGCTCCTTTTCTGTGGACGCACAGTTTTTGTTTTTTTCCGTCCACTTCATGGGTTTCGAATTTGGCGATGTTGTGGCAGACATCGTAGATCTGACGCACTTCGCCGGCAGAAAGTCCTAAAACTTCTCTGAAGCTTTCGCGGACCGAATGAAGGATCTGCTGGCGGTTGTTGAAAGCGTAGTTTGCTGCGGCGGCCATCGCTTCAAAGTACAGCTTGCCTGCTTCGCTATTTATAGGGGCGGCGACAAGCTGCTTGTCGGGAAGGCCTTTGTCATACCCTTGCTTCATGAATTTATCAAGCGTGTCCTGGCAGGTTTGATGGCCGAAGCCGCGGGAGCCGGAATGAATCAAAATATAAATATCGCCTTTGTTGACATTCCACTCTTCGGCCATTTCGTCTGATAGTATTTTTTGCACCTCGCCGATTTCGACAAAATGGTTTCCCGATCCGACAGTGCCGACTTGCTTGCGCCCCCTGTCTAGAGCGTGATGAGAGACCGCATCGAAGCTTGCCCCTTCGATGACGCCGTGGCTTTCGGTGTGTTCGAGATCCTTTTCAAGGCCATAGCCGTTCTCTACGGACCACTTTGCCCCCTTAATGAGCATTTTTTTATAATCGGAATCATCAAGTCCCTTTTTCCCTTTGCGCTCTTTGCCGACCCCGGACGGGACATGTTTGAAAATAGCTTTGATTAGATCTTCTTTCTGCTTTTCCCCGAGTTCTTTAAACGGCATGGAGACGACGGCCAGCCGTACCCCGCAATTGATGTCGTAGCCGACGCCTCCCGGACTGATCACGCCGTCATCCATATTCATCGCTGCGACGCCTCCAATGGGGAAGCCGTATCCCCAATGTATGTCGGGCATGGCGATGCTGTAGCCGACAATTCCTTGAAGTTTGGCGACATTTTGCACCTGCTGCAAAGGTTTTTCTATTTCCATGCCCCGGAAGAGCTCTTCGGTCCCGACAACGAGGCCGTCAACTTTCATATCCCCTTCTTTCGGAAGCAGGAACATCCCTTCTTTGAATTTTTGCAAATTAGACATCGACAATCATCTCCCATTCAAGAAAGTGGTGTTTTTCCGTTAGCTCGCCGTGATAGCTCACAGCTTTGAAGGGAACTCCGATATCTGAATCGGCGGCAGAAATCAAATGATTGAGGCTTGAGATGACATCGTTTAAACCTGTATGGGCCGCACCCTTCTCAACATATGACAAAATGTCTGGACACTCAAAAGCCAGGGCTGCCGCCGCATGCTGGTAAATCTCGCTTGTGGAACGGCCCCTGATCTTAAATGCGATGTCTGCTGTATGCTCCATCTCAGTGAAGGGGGCAAAAAGGGGGTGTTCCCAAAGGGAGCGATATTCGGAGCGGCCCAAACTCTCAAACAAATGGATGTTTGTCAGTGCAGCGGGAAGCGGGTAAAAACTGTCCTCCCAATCTCTTTTGCTGAATTTTCCCCTGGATAAAGTGATGTGCGGCACGTAATCCCTGTCTTCGACAGGGTAGCCGTATTCCTTCATCCACTCGAGAAGAGCCTTGTGAAAACCCTTCAATTCATTTTCCCGGTTGCCGAAATTGACTCCCCATGCCGCAACGCGGGGCCGCTTTTCAGGAAAAAATAAGCATTTATCAAGAATTGCCGTAAATCCTAGATCGAAAAAAGGCTTCGGAAACTCTTCGAGGTTGCTCATAAGCTCCTCAATGTCTACGTTGCCCAAGAAAGCCAGCGTCATATGCCGGGATTCTTCAGGAATAATTTTACCCTTTGGCAGCTCCTCCGGCCATGGAGCTTGGCACTCCATCGCAAAAAATACCCGCTTGGTTTTACTCTTCCTGCCCATGATTTATATGTTAACACTCGGAAGAATTAAGAAACAAACGTGAACAGATACGTCGATTTTGTCAGGGATGCACGATTTTTAAGACTTTGAGGATTTTTTGGGAGAGGTTGTCCTGGTTGACTTTGTAGCAAAAGCTGATATCCACATGCACTAGGTCGGGAAGCTTGTCCAGATAGGATAAGCCTCTGTCGGTAATTTGAAAGCATCGCGTCAGGTCCAGGTGCTGCAATCGGTGCATTGTTCCAATGGATTCAAGGCAGGCATCATCGACGTTGTCGCACATGGCTAAATTAAGCATCAGGAGATTTTTCATAGGGAGCCAGGCTCGGAAAACCTCGGAACGGGCGTTTAAGTGGTTTTTGAGGCTCAGCGACTCTAGCTTCGTCAATGACGAAAGGCTTATCAGCTCGGGGGTCTGAATGCGGGAGCAAAAGTTTAGATTCAGGCGCCTCAACTCTTTTGCTTGACTGATTTTACGAACCCCTCTTGTCGTCAAGCGGGAGAAAACCGTCAGCTCTAAAGTACGCAATGTTTTATGAGGAAGTGCTTTGAAGCAATTGTCTGAGGCGCGATGGCATCTTCTTAAGGTTAAATGCTTGATGCGTGGCAGTGAAAAAACAGCCTCCAAGCCCTTGTCCTCGACCGAGACTAGAGAGTTCATGGAAAGGGTCTCCAGAGATTTCAGCGCCGTTATGTGTTTCAAACCGTTATTTGTGACTCTTTCGCAGTTGCCAAGTATTAACCGTTTCAGCGTTGATATTCTGCATACCAGGCGCAGACCTTCATCGGTCAGGGCATCGCGGCATATAAAATAGGAGAGGCTTGTCAGGTTCGGAAACTGTAGGGCGTCGAGGTGGACTTTTGGGGTTCTTTCAAGAATTAATTCTTGAAGGTTAGTCAATCTCTTCAGCTCTCTGATTTCATCATTTCCGATTTGCGAACACTTGGCAAGGTCCAAAGAGACCAGTTGTGTCAGGACGGATAAATGGCGGGCGCCACGGCTCAGTAGTTGGGAGCCGCGAAGAGACAAAGCTCTTAATTGGGTATATTTTGCTAAATGCGGTGCCATCAGACTGACGTTGGCATCGGTCACAATCAATCCGTGGGGCGTAAGAGACAAGCAGGTTTTTTCTTTTTCCAGAGTCGACTCCATCAGCAGTTCAGCCGCTTCGTTTTTCAAGGGGTGGCACGTTGTTCTCAGGATGGTAAGAGATGCATCTCGGACGGCCAAGGCTAGAGCCGGAGTCTGGTTGATGATATGTTTTACTCCGGCTTTTTGGACGTCTTTTAGAAAACCGGCTGAAATTCCAACATCGCCGATTATCTTACCACGAATGAGGCTTGTCAGCGGTTCAATCATGGGAGCCACTATAAGAAAAATTTTAAAAAAGAGCCACTTGCAAAATTATAGCGAAACTGATTTTTGAGCTATTTTTCCGAAATTTGTCACGTGTCACAAATTCGCATACTCTTGAGAGTAGGGGATTTGTGACACGCGGCAAAGATCTGTGAAAGAGCCAAAAGCTTTCTGCTGGAATTTTGCAAGTGGCTCAAAAGCTAATTATTTTTTATCCGTTCGACCCAGTCGTGGGGAATTCCGGCTTTTGTCCGGTGTTCAGGATGGATGTAGAAGCCTTTGGCTCTTTTGGGCGACAGAAGAGTGGTGGCAAGGGTTTTTGTCCAGGCGTCCCATTCGGACTCCTCGCCTTTGAATTTCCTCAGCCAGTGCCAGCCAAACCCGACATGGGAAATTTCATCTTTTAAGATTTGGGCCATTAGTTTAGCGGAATCGTCATCGCCGTATCGGGCGAAGCATTTGCCGTATATGGGGGCAAAGTCGAGGTTTGCCTGTTCGAATGTAAGGTTCATCACACTGACGTAGTGAAGAGGGGAGGTGATGAAGGGGGTGTGGGCCCAAAAGTGCTTGAAGAGGGGCAGATCGCCGAACTCAAGCCCCAATTCATTGAGTCTTTTCCGATAGAGGCGGACATGGCCCTGCTCTTCTTTGAGCGTGTTGGCCAGCCCCTTTCGAAATCGTTTTGGCGCCTCGGGAAAGGCGAGCAGAGTGTAGGCCATGATTTCGACGGCGAGAAGTTCGTGTCCGGCAAAGCGGTGGAGGCACACAGCCCTTTTGTCGGGGTCGGAAAGTTCGTGGAAGGGAGGGAGCTTTTCTTCTCTTTTTCTGTTTCTGAAGGCCATTCCGGGAGGCCTTTTAGGCTCTTTCCAAAAAACTGCTGCGCCAGGGGTTTCGTCGGTTAAGAAGGGGGGCGTCAGAAGCTTGTCCTCCAAGGTTTCGGCAGACAAGATTCTGATCGCCCATTCGGTCATTTCCATAATCAGTCGGTGCTGAGTGAAAGTATATTATAGGCAGGGAATGCGAAATTGTGGTTCGGCCGTTCGGCGCCTCTGACATTCACTTTTTTGCCGACATACTGTTGAAGGTTTACTTTATTGCTGTAAATATAGGCGATCGGCAGGTTGGTCCTTGGGTTGAGCAGCAGATAATCGCCGGGCCTGTTTTTTACCGATTGATGATAGGGGGTTAAAACGCCTTGAAGAACGACCGCTTTATTTTGCTGCTCGCGGTAATACGTATCAAAATCTGCATAGTCGTCTTGATTCAAAGCCCATTGCTCGTAATATTTGGCTTCCAAAGGTTCCCATGAGCGCATTTCAGGAGTCAAAGAAGAAATTTCGTCCTTCTCAGACTCGGGCGCTTTCATTGCGGGTTCTTGTGGGAGTTTTTTTTCTGCGTCATTAATTTTGACGTACTGCTCTTTAATTTGATCTGTCAGATGGTTATTTTTTCGTTTCCATATATCGGAAGAGTTTTCGGTTAGAGACTCGAGATAAGAGATTTTCTTTTGCAGGTATTCTTCGCTGGCGTCCGCGATTAAATTTTTCGCCTCGTCGGCGTAGAAAGGAAAATCCTCGGTTTCTTTGGCGATTTGATTTAAATCGCTTAAAGCCCGGTCAATATTGATATCAGTAAAGGGCTTTTGCAATTCCGATTTGATCGTCGCTGTTGCGGTTTGGAGAATGTTTTCGATTTTTTGCCGGCGTTTTTCGAGCCTGAGGTAAATTTCAGGGCCGCCGATATTGTTTATATAATCCTTGCAGACCCAAAAGCGTGTATTTTCCGGGATCGGAATTTCAAGCCACTTGTTATCTTCGCCGGCGATTTTTCCCTCGACAGCTACGCCCGTGTTGAATTGGGCGACAATGGGCGATGCCAGAGAAGGTTCTAACCTGACGTTGACTCTGGAGCCTTCGATCTTTCCGTCCAGGACAAATTTTCTGTGAACGTATGATTTGAGGTCTTTCGGGGCGGCAATGGCATAAAAATCACTGTTTTCATCGACGATTATGAAAAGATCGCCCGCCTTTAGCTGTTTAACGATATGCGCTTCCAGATCGGGACGGGTCCTCAGCCTGACACGATTGCCCATAACCTTACCCGTGAAAGGGCGGAAGTACTGCTCTTGACAAGCTTGTTCTTCCTGTTGGCTGTCCTGTGTTGCAGTTAGATTCGCTGCGGAAAAAAACAGAGTGATGAAAAGAACGGATATTTTCCTCATGCCTTCGAGCTCCTTGAGTTCATATAATTAGAATCATAATCATAAAGACTCAGGAGTGATAATGTAAAGAGAGAATTGCACGCAACTGCTATCGGCTAACTTTTGAGAACCGCGACGATATGCTCGCAATTAGGATTTCCGCAGGTGCATCCGATCGGATCGCCTAGGAAAACCTGGTAATGCTCGCTAGTGTCAAGCTTGTTGGTTACTTCATACAGCTTGTTGTCGATCTGATTGATGTTCCATTGCGAGAAGTGAAGGTCATCTTCGGAAATATCCTCAATTTCATCATCAAGCTGCTTAGGCTCTTCGGGAGCGGATCCCTGAATAGCCCGGGTGATTTGGCAGTAAAAACAGTTGCATCCCGGGTGGGCCGGAGAGAGCGATTCGACCTCCTCGGGGGAAACAATTCTTGCGATGTGACTGATTTTTTCGAGCATTTCCTCAGGAAGCGGAGGCATGTTGGCTTGCTGGGGATTGTGCTGCATGGCGCCGGAAATGCCATCCATTCCCTCCATATTGTTGAAGGCAAAGCGAAAGGGCAGTCCTTCTTTTTCTTCCGGCGAACTTTCGCTTTTTAGGACTTCTTCTCCGGAGTGGCTCTTTTCGATAAAAGCTGCGTGGTATGTGAAGATTTCTTCGATATCGTCTTCTTTCAGATCGGGAATGTTGATTACGGTTCCGTCTATAAGGTCGACTACGAGTTCAGATCCCTTAAGGTATAGGGCTTTAACGTTTTCCCAGGCGGTTGATACGTAGGGTGGAAGGCTTAATATCTTGTCATCGATGCGTTTTTTCATTATTATCTCCTCGGAAGAGTTTCCTTTTTAGGCTCTTATAATTTTATTATATAGCATAGGTTTTATTCTGTCAACGGGGGATTTAGCACTCATTTGTAAAGAGTGCTGAATCCTCTACTCGAATTAAATTGGTTTTCACAAAAAAGAAATTTGGTTAAACTCCGGCTTTTTTGCAGTTCTTGATAGGAGGATCCCCGCCATGAAGAAATCGTTTGTTCTCGACACGAATGTGTTGTTGCATGATCCCGAGTCTTTTATGAAATTCCCAAAACATCATGTGGTGATCCCGCTGACCGTTTTGGAGGAATTGGACAAAATGAAGCGCCTTCCCAACGAACTGGGGCGGAACTCGCGCGCCGTGGCAAGACAGCTGGCTTTGTTGAAAAATATCGGAAAGGGGGACCTTCATAAGGGAATTGAGATCGAAAACGGGTCGACAATCAGAATTCAAATGAAGCTTGAAAGGTACCTAGACGACGCTTTCGACTTGTCCATAACAGACAATAAAATCCTGATGGCGGCCTATTATCTTCAAAAACATGAGGAAAATGCCGTTTTTGTCTCGAAAGACTTCGCCGCCAGGGTCAAGGCCGAGGCTATGGGTCTTGAAACCGAGGATTATCAGAATCTTAAGGTTTCCTACGACTCGATTTACAAGGGCGTCAGGCGAGTTGAATTGACAAAGAGCGAAATCGACCATTTCTACAAGGACGGAAAGATCGAGCTGAATCAGGATGATTATTATGCCAACGAGTACTGCGTTTTGACTTCGCCCGAGCAATCCTCCGCGGTGGGAAGGTATAACGCTGAAACGAAAATGCTCGAACCTCTTCTCAATATCGGAAATACGTGGGGGATCCATCCCCGCAACGTCGAACAAAAATGTGCGATGGATGCCATACTTCGCGATGATATCAATCTGGTGACTCTGATCGGCCCCGCCGGAACCGGAAAAACCCTGCTCTCCTTGGCTTGCGGGTTGAAAAAAGTTTTTGACGAAGGACTTTACAGTAAAATTCTTGTTTCGCGTCCCATCGTCCCCCTTGGCCGAGATATTGGGTATCTGCCGGGAACGAAAGAAGAGAAGCTGGCGAGCTGGATGCAGCCGATTTACGACAACCTCGAGTATGTCTGCGATACGACGGGAGGGGGCGCAAGCGACACGTTGCGATGGGTTCTTGACAGCGAGAAAATCGAAATGGAGGCGGTGACATATATTCGCGGACGCTCGCTTCCGAAAATTTTTATCATTATCGACGAGGCGCAAAACCTCACCCCTCATGAAGTGAAAACGATCATCTCGCGGGCAGGGGACGGAACTAAAGTTATTCTTTCCGGCGATCCGACGCAGATCGATAATCCGTATCTCGACAAAGATTCCAACGGCTTGACTTATACGGTGGGTAAATTTCAGAATCAGAAAATTTTCAGCCAGGTGTTTTTAGACAAGACCGAAAGATCGCATCTTGCCGCTATCGCCGCCGAAATTATGTAGGTTGGCAATTGCCGCTTTTTTTGAAAATAGTGGAAATAAATGGCGCTTCTATGCTTATCATCTTCTGTAAAAAGGCGTGTAGCTTATGTATTCGGTACAGGATCTCTATGATCAGCATGGACAGGCGCTGAGCCTCGAGCTTGTGACGGGAAAGCGGGGTATGAGGCGGCGGATTAAACTGCCCGAGGCTCATAGGCCGGGCCTGAGCCTTGCCGGCTACTTGAAAGATTATGCGGTCAAAAGAATCTTGATATTCGGCAAGGTCGAGATACAATATCTGCGTGATTTGGATTCAAATACCCGCATCGAACGGCTCAGGATTATTTTATCTTCCGATACTCCCGCGGTAATCGTGACCAGGCGCTATTTACCTCCCAAAGAACTTTTTAAGCTTTGCGAAGAAATGGGCGTTCCCTTGTTCAGGACTCCCATGAAGACAATGAACCTCTTGAGTCGACTGACTCTCTTGCTCACAGGGGAATTCGCTCCGACGATCACGCTGCACGGCACTTTGGTCGAAGTCTTCGGGGTGGGGGTGTTGATTCAAGGGGATTCATCGGTAGGAAAGAGCGAAGCTGCACTCGGACTCATAGAACGGGGCCACCGCCTGATTTCCGACGATGTTGTGAAGGTCAAAAAAAGAGAGGGCAATTACCTCGAAGGCTACGGGGCCGAGCTAACTAAGCACCACATGGAAATCAGAGGGATCGGGATCATCAATGTGGCTCATTTATATGGCGCTGTTTGCGTGAGGAATTTTAAAAGCATCGACCTCGTTGTAAAACTTGAGGATTGGGATGATCAAAGCTTTTATGATAGAGTTGGGACAGATGAGAAGTATTGTGATATACTGGGAATCGACCTTCCCTACCACATACTACCAGTGAAACCGGGAAGGGATGTGGTTCTTCTCCTTGAAACGATCGCTCTTAATCATCGCCTCAAGGATATGGGATATAACTCTGCCAAGGAGTTTAAAAGAAAATTGCTAGAAATGACGGCAAGGTGAACATGTGACGCAGAAAAAACATAAAGTACAGGTGAAAAATGCTCTGGGGCTTCATACGAGGCCGGCGACAGCCATAGTGAAACTTTTGCAAAATTCTAAATGCGACGTATTCTTCACTCATAAAAGAGAGACGATCAACGCCAAAAGCATTCTCAGTATTCTAATGCTGGCTGCCAAGAAAAACTCGAAAATTACCATAACTGTCGATGGCGAAGATTCCGAGGATACTTTGCAAAAGCTTGTCGAGGCTTTCGAAAATAGATTTGGAGAGTGAGCGCGCAATGGAAAAAATAGAAAAAGAGCGCGCGGTTCGGGGTATTGCAACTAGTCATGGGATTGCCTTAGGCAAGCTTCTTTTTTTTACTCATGACGAAGGAAGCGTCAACGAGGTCAACGTTTCGGACGGGCAAGTTGAAAATGAAGTGGTCAGGTATGAAAGGGCCGTCAAGAGGACAAAACAGGATATCAAAAGGCTTAAAAAGCAGCTTGAAATCGACCGCTCGCTTGAGGCTGCGGCCATTTTGGAGACCCAGCTTCAGATTTTAGACGATCCGCTTTTGACAAGCGAGATCAAGGAAAATATTGTTCAATCCAAAAAAAATGCCGAGTTTGTCTTTCATCGATTTTTGAAGCATTATCAGAAAAAATTCAATGAAATCAAAGACCCTTTTTTTAGGGAAAGGGGATGCGATCTTTTGGATATTTCCAGAAGGATATTGGGGTATTTGAAAGAGTCGGGGCGGGTGTCTATCGCTTCGCTGCCTGCGGGGTCGATCGTTTTTTCACATGAAATTGCCGCCTCCGACGTAGCCGAAGCTAATCCGCAAAATATATGCGCCATTATCAGCGATACGGGAGGGGCAACGTCTCATGCGGCGATTGTCGCAAAGGCTAAAGGAATTCCTTACATTGTCAATGTCAACTTCGGACTGATCGAAAAAGGGATCAATACCGGCATTATCGTCGACGGGAGCACAGGCGATGTGATCCTATTTCCTTCCCAAAAGACTCTGGCAAGCTATATGAAGGCAAAAGAGCAGCTCGACAATCTCTACGCCGACCTGGAAAAAACCTGCTCGCTCAAGGCAGAAACTTGCGACGGTTTCGAGGTGAAACTCTCCGCCAATATCGAAATGGTCAGTGAGATCGATCTGCTGCACAAGTATGGCGGGTGTGGAGTTGGCCTGTTCCGTTCGGAATATATATTTCTTTCCAAACAGTCGTTTCCTTCCGAGGAAGCTCAGTATCTGATCTACAGCCAGATTATCAGTGCTATGAGGGGGCTGCCCATTGTCATCCGCACATTCGACATTGGCGGAGATAAACAAGCCTCTATGGATCAGCAAGCCGCCAATAAAGGCAATCCTTACCTGGGGTGTCGGGCGATTCGGTTTTTACTAAAGGAAAGAGATCTGTTTAAAGCGCAGCTTCGCGCCATTCTCCGCGCAAGCGAGAGGGGGAAGGCAAGCATTATGTTTCCAATGATCGCCGATTTGTCCGAGCTGAACGAAGCGAAGGAGCTGGTCGCCGAAGTCCAGAACGAACTTTCCTTAAGCCGCAAGATCACTGAAAAAAAAGTGCGTATCGGCTGCATGATAGAAGTGCCTTCCGCTGCGGTGATTTCCGACCTTTTGGCCAGGGAGTGCGACTTTCTTGCCATCGGCACAAATGATCTGATCCAATATCTTCTCGCTGTCGACAGAAGCAATCAAGCAGTCGGGGAACTGTACAACCCTATGCACCCTTCTTTAATCAGGCTGATCAAGCTCATCGTGACCCAGGCATCGCAATACGGCACGCCTGTCTGCGTCTGCGGTGAAATCGCCGGCGATCCCCGGTTTACGCCCCTTTTGATCGGCCTCGGCGTTCATGAATTGTCGGTTTCGATAAGAAACCTGCCGCTCATCAAGAAAGTCGTCAGGCAAACGAGCGTTGTCCGCAGCCACCAGCTTGCCGAGGAGGTCTTAAGCCTTTCAACATCATCGGAGATACAGGAATTGCTCAACGCCGAATTCCGTTCAGCCATGCCTGATGATTATCACTATGTCAATCTTTACTGCTAGTGTCTAGTCTATCAACTATGTCACTCCTCAAGATTGTTTCCCCAAGAGAAAAACGATCCTCAATCTGCATGCTTAGATGTTTACGGACACACCCCAATCTCTACAATCTTATCGTCCGTAGGTTTTGGTTCTTGATATAAAGAGATAATCTTTTCCACTTTGGTTTTGTTTCTTAAAACAATTTTTGCAAGAGCAATTGCATCATTTTTCCATTTTTCTGAATATGGATCATTTCCGGATAAAATAATTACGCGGAGGCATGAAAGCTTTTCATAGATAGTCATATAGCTCTCGGCTTTGTTGATGCAATTTCTTGCAGCCGCGAGCTTGACTTCGTTAGAATATTCTTGAGAAAGAACGGAAGGCACTGTTTTTTTTAAGAATTCTTCCTTGTTTATGGATTCTTTCAGTCTTTCAGCAAAGCTATCGGACTCAACTTCCTGCTTAAGCTCTGCGACCCTCATCACATTTTCCGGGCTTGGCGATCCGATAGTTTCAAGCGTAATGGCGTTAGTATATATTTGCCTTGCCAAGTCAATTTCGGACTGTCTGACATACATAGTGGGGATTTTAGTAAAGGTTATCATATTATGAAGCGTGTCCGAATGATTCGTGTTGTCGGGATTCATGATATTTTTAAAAATTTCCTCTATTTTGTTTCTCAACCTGCCGGAAACGATAATGGCTGTGTCGATAGTGACTTCTTCCCTTTTTGCAAGGTTTATAGCAGACAA
>SLFE01000277.1 GCA_007124415.1 Waddliaceae bacterium
CCGCGATTTGGGACGCAAACTGGCGGCGGTCAATTTCAGCGATATCGCCGCGATGGGCGGCCGGCCCCACTCCGCCTACCTTTCCTGCGCCATGACTTCCGATTATACAGAAGCGGAACATCTTTTGGGCGGCGTGAACGAGGCTTTGGAAGAGGCCGGCATCCCTTTGCTTGGCGGCGACGTCGTCGCATCGAAAAAAAATCTCTTTTTGAGCATGACCGTTGTGGGGCGGGCTGAAAAAATCGTCATGAGAAGCGGCGGCAGGCCTGGCGATATCTTGTGCGTCACAGATTTCTTGGGCGATTCAGCCGGCGGTCTTGAGCAGCTTTTAAACGAAGATGGAGACTCTCTGACGGCAAAACACATGTGTCCCCGCCCTCATCTGAGGGAAGGGCAGGTTTTGGCTGCCAGCAAGGGCGTAAACGCGATGATGGACGTATCTGACGGGCTTCATATCGACGTTCAGAGGCTGGCTCAAGCTTCGGGGTGCGGCGCGAAAATCTTTTTGGAGAAGCTGCCCTTGTCGGAAGAATTGCAAGCTTATGCCGGAGATGCCGCCAGGGAGCTTGCGATTTCGGGCGGAGAGGATTACTGCTTATTGGTCGCCGTCGATCCCGGGCACTTACAGGAGCTGAAGGCTGTGCGGCTCTATCCTGTCGGAGAACTGACGAAAGAGCCGGGCGCTCTTGTCTATATGCGCGGCAACCGGCCTCAGAGCATCAGTCCTCAACCTTTTGAGCATTTTTAAATGCAACGCCTTTAGCGCTCTACAAAAAAAGTCATTTACGGTATAATAAAGGTAGAAGAAGAGAGTGTCTGCCGCACGGGAGACCTTGCTTTGGTAGTTAGTGTTCAAGGTATTTTAAATAGAAGGGACCATGACGCTGAAGCCGGAGATGGTATTCGGATTTATTCGAAGGAAGCTCTGCTCAGGAACTGGACCCACTTGTCTATACAAGTTTGACGACCGCTAGCGCAAGACCTAAGCGGCAGCGTTTGTTTCATGGATGGGAGGCGCATCGGCCCCCATCCATTTTTTTACTTAAGGCTAAGGCACTGTTGTCGTGAGCGTTGCGATCACATTGCCGCTACCGTCAAGGGCTTGCAGGGTATATGTGACTGGAAGCGTTTTGGGGCGGTTTCTGGCCAAAAATACCAATGGGTCCGATGCGGAAACCTCTCCCAAAACGATCTGGCCTTCCAGAATCCTATAGCTGACAATGGCGGGATTTAAGGAGGGGGGCCAGGTGAGCTGATCGAAATACTCTGTCTGCATCGCGAAGCGGTTGGTGCAGCGAATCCCCGAAAAGCCCGAAAAATTTGTGGTGGCAACAAAAAATGCACGATCTCCGACTTCGATTGTGGCGACTATCTCGCTGTCTTGAACATTGATCACTGTCACCTCATTTAAGGGGGAGCTTCTGACAGCAAGGGCTTCTTGGCCATCTTGGCAAAAGGTCACCCCTTCCCATCCGGGAATGTCGGTAACGTTTCCAATGATCGTTCTCGTTTCAACATCAATCACTGCAACATCTCCAGGTGAAGTGGTTGCGTAGGCAATGGAGCTGTCGGGACTAAAAGCAATATACTGCGTAAAATCCGGTACGAGGATAACATCTAAGAAGACCGGTTCTTCAGGCGAGGTTGACGAATCAAAAACCCGAATATGGCCATTAGCTTGCACGACAAAGATAGTGGTTCCGTCAGGGGTGATGTCAAGGTAGAATGGATCGCTAGATATGAATTCACTGTGAATGACTTCGCCTGCCGCAACATCAATGACGTGCATAGCTTGATTCCCGTCAGCAACGTAGGCGAACTCGCCGCTCGGATGGAAGACAACATTCTCCGGACTGGATCCGATGGGAATGGTGTCGATCACAGTATCGGTTAAAACATCGATTACGAAAAGGAGTCCTGAGGCGGTGACATAGACAATGGAGCCGTCGGGGCTGACCGCAACACCTTTGGTGCCAGAGTCTGTAGGAATTGTTGTGATCACAGTACTGGTTGCAACATCGATCACCGAAACACTGTTGCCGAAGCGGTTGGTGACGTAGGCTTTTGAGCCATCGGGGGTAAAGTCAACCATCCACGGCGTGTCGCCCACGGGTATGGTGGCGGTCACCTCGCGGCTCGCGACGTCGATGACTGAAACTGTGTCGTCATTTCTGTTTGTCACGTAAGCGATTTGAGCAGAGTGTACGTTTTGGCTTGTCGATGCCAAAAGGGCCGACACCAGCAAAAGGAATAAAAATCTCATTGAAAGTCTCCCGGGATAAAGTATTTGTTTAAAAATGGCAGCCGATTCCCGCCCCGAACTTCACCCCTCCGGTTTGGGTGTTCGGCATCTCCACAAGCTTGTCTCCGAGGCCAAACCTCAGCCAGTTTCTTCCATAATCGGCAAAAATATCCAAGTAGTACCCGCAACCGAGGTCCGCCTCCAGACCCGATTTGGCGAGCATGGCAGCGCCGGCGCCGACCAGGTCGCCTTGCACAAAATCCGATTTGTCGCGAAAGCGGGCCCATATCGCGCCGAATCCCAGGCCGATGTAGGGGGTGAATCCCCCGATGTTGCAGGGAAGGAAATACTTGGCTCCGAAGGTTATCGGCACAAGCCACACTCTTGTCTTGTCATTCAGTCCTATGGAATTGCCTCTTGCGGTCGAAAGGCCGACATTTGTCCAAAGGGCGATATCCTTGTTAATGACCATTGATCCTTCCACCTGCCCTTCAAAGAGGACACTTCCGTAAATTTGGCGCATTACGTCCGCCTCGGGGACAAAACCGGCTCCTCTTAAGGCGATTCTAAGCCCTTTGCGGCAGGGATCATAAACTTCACAGACAGGCTGCGGTTGGCAGGGGTCATAGATGTATTGAGGTTGGGGGGAGGGGATATGGTTGCTTGGGGGAGGGCTTTCGACATATTCGACCGGTTTTAACCTTTCCATTCTTATCTTTTTGGGCTGAGGCTTTTTTGTTTCTTCGTGATCGAGAGCGATCTCTTGAGGCTGCTGATCTTGTACGGGCTCCTCTCTTGCTTGCTTTTGTTCCTCTTTGACCCAAACCCGTTTACTTTTAGGGGTAAGGTCAATGCCTGCAGGAGGCTTTGCCGAAAGTCCTGTCAAGGACAAACATGAGCATAACAAACTGAAAAAACAAATATAGCGCGACATCTTTTTTCCTCACAATTTATCTTAAAATTTTTTTTTAGCATAAGCGGCAGCTATTGTCTATACCAAATTTCTGGGTGAAAGCATTTATATAATCTTAATTCCGCGAAATTATAATTTTCATAAATGGCAGGTCGCATATGCAAGCTGAAAATTCGGTAAAACCCTTCAATTTGGAGGAAAAAGTTGCTAAAAACCTCGATTATGCCGAGGCTCAACGGAGCGGTGAAAAGGCAAATGAAGCCTTCATGCTGCACGAGGGCGACGTTCCCGGCAGCTTCGCGTTGAGCTATCTTTAGAGTCCATCGCGAAACGGCTGGTTTACAGCGCGCTTGACGCGAGCTCCACAGACAATGTCACTGCCATGGTTGTCAAGCTTCTATAGTGGTTGATCTTCTGTGGCTTGCCGATGTCGTATTCTTTAAAAACGACTGCGGGATTTCCTTAACAATGAACGAGCTGCCGAGAGATTCGACCACTTGATCAAAAAGCTCGTCTTTATGGCGAAGGTAGTCCTTTAGCCGACACAAAAAGTCTTCATGAGCGCGCCCTTGCCTGTAGGCGGGCATTTTGGGAGGCATTTTCAGCGCCTTCATTTTTTCCGGATCGAAATCCCAGAGGAGGGTTGAGTGGTGGAGCCACCGGTTTTTGGTGATGTACTGGGCGTTGCCGCCGAATTTTTTTCCGTTTAGCGCGTAATCGTTTTCCTCAATGGAGAATCCGGAGGGGGCCAGGCCCTGGTAGAGCCGGCCGTTCCAGTTGAGAATCTGTTTCGGAAAGGGGGTGACATCGAGGGCCGAGTGGTTGCAGATGACGGTGACAAAGCAGGTGTTTTCATCGACGAGGACGGTTCCCCCTCCGCTGAAGCGGCGGATGACCGGAAGGGAGGTGGTGTTGATCAGCTGCTCGGGCTTTCCCGAGATGCCCATGACGATCGCCTCGTCCGAGCCTTCGTTCAGCAGGCACCAGTTACGCTTGTCGGCGCGGATCAGCGCCTCTTCGATCTGAAGCTGTTCGAAAATGGAAGTGTTACGCAGTCTGACCAGATGGATGACATTCACGATCTTTTTTCCTTTTAAGCGCTACGAGCAAAACGGATATATCGGCCGGGGAGATTCCGGGAATTCGGGAAGCTTGTCCCAAGTTAGCGGGTTTGAGCCGGGACAGCTTTTGCTTGGCCTCGGATCTGAGCCCCGTGACTGCATTATAGTCATACCCCTCGGGAATGCGAACATTTTCTGTGTGGGAGAGCTTTTTCACCTCGATTCTCTGCCTTTCGATGTACCCTTCGTACTTGAGCATCTCCAATTGGAAGTTGATTTCGGGGCCGTGGTCGGGAAAATCGTCCGGGTAGGCTTTCATGAGGGATTCGTAGCTGTTTTCGGGGCGGGTGAGGAGCTGGGCGAGCGAGTACCCCTTGCCGCCCACCTGCTTGTAGCGGCTTTTAAAACGCTTGATCTC
>SLFE01000231.1 GCA_007124415.1 Waddliaceae bacterium
AATCGATGTTTGTGAAGTAGCAGGGCGATGTCGTTAGAAGATTTTCAGCGGCACTCGCCCTGTATCGTTTAAATCTGCGGTCATGAAGGATCCAGACGGTTTGGAACCCTTCGCTTTGGTACTCCATTTGAATGCAGTTAAGGACATTAACCCAGATGAATATTTGTGAACGATATGCTGAAAGCAAGCATTAGGACGCAATACCTTGCTGAAGTTTTTTTCCTTGTTTGAAAATTATTCTTTTTTTAAAGTTTTTCATTTCAGTAACCCAAAAGGAGGAATTTATGGGGTTTTCAAGTGATGGAAAAGAAGGAGGTTCAGATGGAAAAGAAGGAGGCAAAGATGTTTCTGAAGATAATGGAGCATTTCCTGAATTGAGATTAGAAAATCTTGAGTGTGAAATTGAAAATGTATTCGAGTTTTAACTAATGAAAAGAGCTTATATTCCCCAAGAATATCGACCAGTTGTTCCTGGGACAACTTTGGTTAGCCAAAACTGCAATCGCTTTGAGATTTCAGATGATCTTAAAATGTTGTCGCAAACAATTGCAGTTTTCTCAAGCAAGGGCGATATAGTGGCTAAAAATTTTTGGGGAAACTTCGAGCATAAAAATCAAGCTATACATCTTTATTTTGATGACTTGGGATATTTCTGGGATTTCATATATGATGGTCAATCACTTGTAGTATTGACAAAGGAGGGGAAGTTATTCCCATCTTCAATCTATCATAGGCATCCGGGAGTCGCACAAGATCATGAATGTTATTCAAGACATATTGCTTTTTTTGAGATAGTAGATATGTGGGATGGTAATCAAATAGGGCAAAAACGAGATCATTTTCATAATGCATCAAAGCCTTTTCAAATGCACACCTCAATATCGCAAGCTTTAAAAAAGGTTTGTACCGAGAATGTAACAATACCAAAAACGAATATAGTTAAGGGGAATGTTAGCAAAGTAAGTGAAAGAATGGTTAAGCATAGAGTTGTGAAATCATGTTCAGGCATGCGCTCTATTGTAGTTTCCGATAAGGACTGTAAATCTTGGGATCACAGCAATATAAATCATGTTCCTGTGCTTTTTCAAGAACAAATAGAAGGGATTGATATAAGAGTTCATAAAATAGACAATACTTTTTGGGCTTTATCTGTAATTTCTAAAAGTCAAATTGATTATCGATATTCAGATAAAAAAGAACTCGTTTATACGGTTTTAGAATTACCAGAAGAATTAAAACAATTTTGCAGGGAGGTTTCACGATTAGAGAACAATAGGTTTGTAGGAATCGATTTGATTCAGGTTGGGAATCTCTTTTATTGCTTGGAAAGCAATCCGGGTCCGGGGTGGAGTACTTATGCTCATTCGAGCAAGCACCAATTTAACGAAGCATTCGGAAATATTTTAAATTTAACATCAAAAAGGAAAAATACTTATGAAAATTCTACTTTTTGCAATTGCCTTTAGTGGGATAGCTTTAAACTTATTCGGAGTCGATTTTATGAATACTTATTTTTATAACGCTAGTTATGTTGATGAAAATGTCAGTTCTGTTACAACTAATGGGAGTCTTTTTCTTAAGAATACCATTGTTTCGGATTCAGTAAGTGTGAATGGAATGCTGTATTCCGTACTATCAGATCTCGGAAGTTTGCAGATAAATGGAGAATGCAAACTCGAAGATACGACAATAAGAGGTAATTCTCTCGTTAATGGATCTTTCACAGCAAATAGGTGTCATTTCTTAGGAGGATTATCTGTTGCATCTGAAATAACTTATCTTGAAAATTCCACAGCATCACAAGTTGTCATTAGAAGAATTAGCAATTCCGATTCGGTTCAATCGCTAATGATATCCGGAAAATCACTTATTCGAGGCGATATTGTGTTTGAGTCCGGTCAAGGAAATGTTGTTATTAAAGGAGATATTGAAATTCAGGGAGATGTTGTTGGAGGAACTGTAACACACAAATGAGAAAAATTCTTGTCTACAGTCATGAAAAGGATCCTATTACTAAAACGTTATTAGAGTCCGTGCCAGATATATATCCCATATCGATTAGAAAATTCATCGATAACTGTACTATTTTTGACGAGCTCTCTGTTAAGGGGGCAAAAATAGAATGGACCTTTTCGGATGGGGTAGTGGTAAAAAACGACGAAAATCATTTTCTAATCAATAGAGTGTTGGGACTTTCCGAAGATATGTTTCAGGATTTTGCTGAGTCTGATCGAAAGTATTCATTGAATGAGTATAGGGCATATTTAACATTTGCTCTTGCCTCCTTTCCATTTGCGAACACAAGGCCAGGAGCTTTTGGGTTATGCGGAAACTCTTATTCATTGCCGCGTCAATGGAATATAATAAATCAGTCAGAGATAGGTTTATCCATTCCGCAGTTTTATTTGGGAAATCTCACTCGCTATTACCGTTTACCAGGACTTGTCTGTTCAAATCCATTCAAGTACTATTTTTGGAGGCCTGAAATAAAAGATACATCATTTGGCTTTATTCGACCAAAAGGCGAGCCCATTCTAATCACAAATATAGGAAATAAGATCTTGGTTTCACCAGTTTTCAATGGAAAAAATCTTAGTTATTCTATTCTATCTAGATTAGAAGTTCTGTCTCGAAAGTTATCTGATCTTTTTTTTAATAAAATATTTGAGGCTCTCGTTTTTTTAAATGATTCAGAACTCGTTTTTGGAATGATTTCAAATGTGCCTGCTGCTTCAAGTAAAAAAGTAGGATTTTCCGGAGTTGTGCTGAAGTATTTTATGGATTATGTCAATGAATGTCAAAGTTAATAATTTAACATCTGGTTTTCAGAAAAAGTTAGTAATAAAGAATTTCTCTGAAGAATTTCATTCAGGTGAAATTATTGGCTTGGTAGGGAAAAATGGTAGTGGTAAAACAACTTTAATTAAACACCTCTGTGGAGTTTTAATCCCTGAATCGGGTGACATTATCATCAATAATCTTAACATTAATTTTTCAAAAAAAAAGATAATGATGCAACTGGGAGTCCTTTTTGATGGGGTAAGACACTTATATTGGAGACTAACACCTTGGCAAAATTTCATTTATTATTCAGGTCTAAAATCTCGATTTGGAAAGTCAGTGCATTTTTTTGCTCAAGATTTATTCGAAAAATTTGGTTTGTTTGATCAAATGCATATTCGAGTTGATGAACTTTCTTTTGGAACTAAGAGAAAGGTTGCTATTTGCTGTGCATTAGCAAATGAGCCGTCCTTTCTTCTACTGGATGAACCAACAAACGGTTTAGATTTGAAATCACAAGAACTATTGATTAATTATCTGAAATTTTTGTCATCGCAAGGTAAAATAGTCTTGATTGCGAGTCACGATAAAGGTTGGCTTGATGGAGTATGTTCACGATTTATTAGTATGGACGGTGATCTTTGATCAATTATATTAATCTCGTTAGGAATGAAGTATGTAAGGAATTAAGTACAACGTTTACTTATAAGTTCCAGTGGTTAGGGGAATTATTTGCTGTATTTGTGTATTATTTTTACTTATCTTATTTGCCTTCCTCAGCTAGTTTTTCATTAGAAGGATATGCAATCTGGTTTTATTGTATAGTTTTGATTGGAGATCTGGGCGGAAAGATTGCTCACGAGATGAAGCTTGGGACTTTTGAACTAAATTATATTTCTGTGTTTTCGCTCAAAACGTTGCTTTTTTCTAAATTAATAGCTTCATTCTTTCGTTCAATATTAATTCTTTTGTTTCTTATTCTTCTTTTTTTGTTTTCTGAATTTAAGTTTCCTTCGTTAATTTTATTTCCTGTCTTGGTAGTTATTCTTCCTTCCTTGTTAGGTTTTTCTTTCTTGCTTGCAGGTTTAACATTGCTATTTAAAGAGATTAATTGGTTTTCAAATATATTAAACAATTCTATGCTTTTTTTGTGTGGAATTTTTATCTCAACTAAATTATTTCCTGAAGTAATCCAAAATATTTCATTCTTTCTTCCTACAAAACTGGCTGAACAAATGTTATCCGCAAGATCACTTTCTTCAATTTTCTCGAGCATGCTTTTTTTCCAATGTATTGTCTATCCTATAGTTGGCTTGTCTGTTTTTTTTATTTTTGAAAAAAAGGCCAGAAAATCCGGAGCTATTTCGAAATATTAAATGGTCGATTTAATATCAAAGCGCCAGGTTTTTGAGCAGCAGGTGGAGGACGCTTAAGTAAGGATCGACGATAAAGCGTCTGAGCAGCCGGCTATCCGGCCGGAGGCTGGAAGCTGTCCCGGCTTTTTCGAGAAATTTCCAGGCAGAAGGGCTTTCGTGATAACGGGTGATTAAATCGCCCTGAAAGCAGAGGGGCCATGTCGCCTGCCTGTTGTTAATGTATGGATAGGGCGTTTTTTGTTCCGGTACGGGCAGCGGGCGCGCGATATTGACCGGAAGTGGCATGGAGTGGTTTTTGCGGATTCCTTTCGCGATGGGAGCGCACTGGTCGTAGATCATCCCTTCTCCCCGGGAATCGATGTTTGTGAAGTAGCAGGGCGATGTCGTTAGAAGATTTTCAGCGGCACTCGCCCTGTATCGTTTAAATCTGCGGTCATGAAGGATCCAGACGGTTTGGAACCCTTCGCTTTGGTA
>SLFE01000237.1 GCA_007124415.1 Waddliaceae bacterium
ATAAAGGGCGTTTTATTTCGGTTTGGGAAACAAAAGAGGACGCGTTGAAAGCGCTGGACCTTGTCATGGAAAAAATAAAGGAGTGATCATGGCGGAAGAGACGATTTTTTCAAAAATTATTAACAAAGAGGCCTCTGCCGATATTTTTTTTGAAAACGAGGATGTAATCGCAATTAAAGACATCGCTCCCAAAGCTCCGATTCATTTGCTGATCATGCCGAAAAAACCCTTCAAGGACATACAGTCGGTTCCGGAAGAGGAGATGTCTTTGGTCGGCGAGTGCTTCATTGTCGGACAAAAGCTGGCCAAGGAGTTCGGAATTGAAGGGGGCTACAGGATGCTGACCAATTGCGGCGCAAGCGCGGGACAGACAGTTCCCCACTTGCATTTTCATCTTTTGGGCGGACGCTCGCTGGGGGTGATGGGATGAAACAATGCTTCTTTATGGAAAAAAGCAAAACAGGGCTTCTTCTTGTCGACGTCCAGGAAAAGCTTTTTCCTCTTGTGGACCACCCGAACGAAGTGTTCTCCTCGCTCGTCAGGCTGATCGAGGGATTTAAAAAATTGGCGCTGCCCATCGTTGTTTCGGAGCAGTATCCGCAAGGGGTGGGTAAAACCATACCCGAGCTTCGCCAGATTTTGCCTGAAGGGCAAAAGTATTGGGAAAAAACAACGTTTGCCTGCGGCAGGGATGCAGGGCTTCGCGACTATCTGTTCAGCCTGGATATCGACACCTGGGTGATCGCCGGAATCGAGGCGCATGTGTGCGTGATGCAGACGGCCAAAGACCTTGTCTTGGCAGGCAAGCATGCCGTCGTCATCAATGACGCCATATCATCGAGGTCGATCTATGATTTTTCAACGGCAATCTCGGAAATGAAGGACTGGACCAGGGTGACGAGCACCGAATCGGCGCTGTTCGAGTTGATCGGCGACGCGGGCGCTCCCGAATTTAAAAGCTGCCTTGAACTGTTTAAGAACGAGCCGCCGAAATGCTGCTGTTCGTAAGAATAAGACATTCGTGGACGATCTTTATTCTTTTCTGCTGCTTGGGATTGTCCGCAGACGAGGAGGCAGTCCTCAGGCAGGTCAAGTCCCATCTTCTGATCAGTGATTTCGATTCGGCAAAAAACGAGGTGGAGTACGGCGCGGCGCAGTATCCGACGTCAAGGAAGATTAAGGAGCTCGAAATCGAAGTGCTCGCCAGGATCGGAGACGAAAAACAGATGATGGCCCGCTGGAATGCCTATTCGGGCCAATACCCCGATGCCTTTGAAAAGATTGATCTTTTAGAGAGCATGTCGTGGGGTGTTGTCGACAAAGGGTTCTGGGCCGCATCCCCCATAACAAGAGCTATAGCGCTTGCCGCCGCGAATTTGAGCGGCTCGGCCAAAGGGGTGAAGCTTTTGGAGAAGGGCATTCAGGATTCCAACACCGCCGTCAGGGCTCTTGCGCTTGAGCTTTCGATGAAAAACCGCGATTCGATCCTGCAGGACAGGGTCATAGATGTGCTTGAAAACGATAGAGCCTGGAATGCCCGGATGGCCGCGCTTAAAGCCGCCGGAGGGATGAGAATCGCAAGAGCGGAAGATTATCTTCGGCATGTCATTGTCAGCAACATGACGACCGACGAAGAGCGCGCGCTCGCCGTCCAGTCCCTCGTTATGATTCTTGACGCATCAAGCAGGGAGGATGTTGCAGGACTTGCTAGAAGCCGCCGTGTCGGCCTTCGTCTTCTGGCCTGCGAAATTGTCGCTGTGTTCAAGCAGCATGAAGATCTCGATCTGATCATTCCGCTGCTGTCCGATCATTCCTCGCAAATACGCAAGGCCGCCCTTCAGGTGGTCGGGATATTGCGCGAGAAGAGCGGAAAAGAGGTGCGCCGGCATGTGCTTCCCATGCTGAACGACCCCGACCGAGAAGTTGCTATCATCGCGTCGTGGGTACTCATTCTTCACGAGGATCCCGAAGGGCTGAGGGCAATGAGGTTTTTTCTGCAGGACGAATCGCGGCCGATGAGATGCTTTGCAGCGGGTGTTCTCAGATCCGCAGGAAAGTATGGCAAGCCTCTGATTGAACGTGCTTTTGCCGAGACTGCCGATCCTTATGTGAAACTCAATCTAGCTATCGGGCTCATCGGCCAGAGGATAAGCTGCGCTGCCGCTTGCGACGAGATTTACCGAGAGCTGACGAGCAACCAGGACAGGTGGATGTGGCGCGAAGAGGGGATTTTTCGATCTCTTGCACCAAGCCAGGTACGGCATCGGGAGGACATTCCCCAATTTCCCGAGGTGGTCAATCAGCTTGTCCGCCTTGAGCTTTTGCAACTTTTGGCATTTATGGAGCATCCCGGAACGCAAAACGCCATGAAGCGCTTTTTACAGGAAAGAACCTTCGGCATCACGGGCGTAGTCATTGCCCTCATGCTTTCCGAAGGGGAGGAAGAGTCGCTCGACATGATCCGCGGCCTTTTGGACGATCCCGATCAAAAAATACGGGCGCAGGCCGCTTTGATTCTGGCGATTTGGGGACGCGAGGAAGAGGTGATCAAAGAGCTGGAGACTATTTATGCGTCAGGAAGCCGCCATGTGAAGGAGAAGGTTTTAGAAGGGATGGGCAATATCGGATCGCACCTTTCCCTCCCCTTTTTAACCGAAAGGCTTTCTGAACCACACCAACATCTCAGAATGATCGCCGCCGCGGCGATTATCCAGTGTGTGAATCATTAGAATCACTTCATTGATCACATCATCGTCATAAAGAAAGGACTGATGCCCGACGTTGTCGTAGAGTCTAAAGTGAACCAGGTCGTCCGGCTTTTTGTAAAAGGCGTTCCGGTAGGGTTTGACGGCCTCGTCCTTGGTGCTTCCCAGACAGAAGTATTCGGTTTTCGGGTTGTAGTTCATTTGCGCGGTCAATGATTTTAAAAAAGGGCTGTTGTAGCTCATCTGCCTTGAGGCCTTGCCGAATCCCAGATTCGCAAGGCGCGTCCCTTGAAGAGGTGTCCCGATGGTGATGACTGCCTTGACAGTCCCTTCATCTGCGTAATGCTGGGCGCAGTAAGAGGCGACAATACCGCCCATCGAGTGGCCTATAAGGACCACTTGGTCCTTCCCTGTTTCTCTCAGGACATAGTTGATGACCGAAGCGATTTCTTCCGAGGAATAACGGATGTCTCCGGAAGAATGGGTCAGCCGCGGGACATAAACCGGACCGAGTTCCGCCTTTTGCAGAGAGTCCCGGAACTTCATCCATCCCGAGATATCGTGAAGATACCCGTGAACCAAGATGATTGGCACTTCTCCTTCCATTCGAAGAGGGAATTCAGAGTGCTGCTCGATCGGATCGAGGTAGCGATGCGTCCAGCATCTCAAAATAAAGGGAAGGTCTCGGCTCAATTCCGTGACGACGGATTGAAAATGGGGGGCGGGATCTGCAAACAGAGAGCTGCAAAAAATAATTAATAAGGAGATGTATCGAGAATGCCCAGGCATCTGATTACCCAATCTTTGATCCCTTGATCGGATAATAGGCACAGATGGCCCTTTTTCGCAAATTCGCTTAGCAGATAGTGATTTTTTCCAAAAGGCAAGGACGAGTCGCGCGGGACGATCGGATCGAAATCCGATGCCGCAAAATGGTACGCAACATGCTTATTCTCTTTCATTTGGTTGACAAGCCTCTTGAGAAAAGGGGAGTTGGGCTGCATTTGAGAGGCCGATTTTATGAAAGGGATTTCAGAGGCGTGGTCCGTTCCTTTGAACGGGCTGCCGATGGCAACGACATTTTTAACGATAAACTTCTCTGATTGAAACCTTTCAGCAAATTCAGCGGCAATGATGCCCCCCATGGAGTGGCCCACAAGGTTGATTTCAAGCGGT
Source organism: Waddliaceae bacterium (assembly GCA_007124415.1). Taxonomy (GTDB): domain Bacteria; phylum Chlamydiota; class Chlamydiia; order Chlamydiales; family SLFE01; genus SLFE01. Next base: position 3,882 of record SLFE01000237.1, read on the forward strand.
CCGTCATCGTGATACAAATTTTCAATCTTGGCCAGGATTTCCAAAGCGCAGTCTTCTATCCCCCGAAAGGTGTTGGAGAGGTTGACCCTCAGGAAGCTGCATCTATTTTCGAATTGTTCATCATAATCGATAAAGGCTGTTTCATTGCTCATAAAGCCGTGGATGAAGATGGTCAGGTCTTTTTTGCCTGTCAGATGGATATAATCTGCCCCGGTTCTTTTCATCATTCGATTGATTGCGCGCCGCGAACTTTTGGCCAAGGTGGCCTCTACAGAGATAAACCTGATGATGAGTGCGATAATTTTCTTAATTTTTTCGACAGCCTGTTTGCCGGCTTGATTGATTTTTACACACGTTTGTTTTCCCTTCAGGGAAAATTCATAAAAATAATCTTTTGCTTCTAACTTAATATTCATAATCATTTATTTGTTAAACATTTAAACAATAACAATAACTTGTTAAGATTATATAAATATTTAACCCCTGATTGTGCCCTAATCTCGTCTGACAGTTTTTTAGGAGGATTAGATATGAATTGACACAACGAAGCTAAAGCTCTTTAGAGCTTTTGAAATCAGACGGGTTTTTTGGTAATTACAGTTGTGGTAATAGGCTGAGATAATAGCAAAAGCCATTACCTCCGGCGATGACATCTTACTTAAGGGGCGTCTTTTAATCCAAACGCATTCCAAACTTCGTCACAAATGCAGTAAATTACTGTAACTGTAT
>SLFE01000001.1 GCA_007124415.1 Waddliaceae bacterium
GCTGTTGAGTGGCGAGCTCGATAGAGCTGAAAAAGGTAAAAAAACGAAAATCAGTTCCATTGTCAAAAAAGAATTAAAATCGCTTAAGAAGGCGGAGGAGGCTGTTTCATCTAATGTTGGGAAACTGACCACCGGCCAAAAAAACGAACTTATTGATAAAATTAATAATATTCGGAAATAGCTTGAAAAGCTTGACTCCAAGGGTAAGCAGGGAGCTGAAATCGACGCTATTGTCACAAATATGGCAGGACAAATTTATCCTCATGATATGGGTAAATTGGATGATTTGCCCCCTGAGATGAGGGGAGAGGTTTTAAAGGAAGTAGATGCCCGAGATTTGAAGGGCATTAGTAGAACTTTCAGAGATGAGGTGCAAGCTAATCCTGAACGGTGGCTGAAACACGTTGGAGAAAAACTTGGTAAGAGGACAGTCGTTACTGATTGGGCAAAAAGCACGGAAGAGGAACACGATAAAATTGAGATTTATAAAGAAACGGCCGGCGTCGCGAAAAGCAAAAATCCTGAAGAGATTCAAAAAGCTTTGTACGAGGATTTGCTGCGCCGTTTAGAGTATAAGCTTGGTTTTGATGATTCTGAGGGTCGCCACTTTATTAGCAGTCTTGAAAAAGAATTGGAACATGAGCTTCCTCCAGTGCATGCTTCAGATTCGCGCAAAGAAATCCTGTATGGGTTATTTAAGGCTCTTTATGATAATCAAGGAACGATAATGGCCCCTGCCGCATTCGTTAAAATTCATGATACCCTCGAGAGCCATCACAACCCGGCAGCTGGACATGTGCATATTGATGTTCTACGCTCTAATGACCCTCTGGGAGCTAGAGCTAAGGTTGCGGTAAAGGAAAAGCCTAACCCCGACTATAAGCCTGGCGATGTTTATAAATCTCTTAGAAGCGCTTTTAAAAATTCTAAAGCGTTTAATCAGCTCCCTCCCTATCACAGCTCCCTCTTTTTCGTATCTCCGCCACCGAAAAAAAAGATAGGCCCGGAACAGTTTTATGTCACAAAAAGTTCGAAGTATGAGGAGGCGCTGAAGGGCGAAAGCACACACCTCTTAACTTTTGTCACAGGAAAGAAGGCGCCTAACAGAGTGAGGATTCATTTTGATAAGAAGACGGGAAACTTTTATGTGGAGAAGAGCAAAGGGCGGCTTGAAAGCCCTACTGTTGACGGCTTGTTGGAGAAGTTGTGCAAAGAAGTGAATATTGATTTTGATAGAGCGGTGCGTTATAAACAATTGTGATGAAAGGCATCGACGAGACCTCTCCTTAAAGGGAGAGGTCTTTCCTACTAATACTCGCTTTGCGAATAGGCCGGCTCTCCGTCGTAATTGTGCAGGTGGATTGTCTGCATAAAGTCGACATTAGCCCCGGTCATCCTGTTTTGCAAGTCGATGATTTGCCGGTGCGTGGCGACGTTCTGTTTTGCCTTGAAACGGCAGCGCCAGTGGTCGACGGTGAATGTTTCGGGCATGGGGTCGGGCCACATTTTCGCCCCGCGGTTGGTGGCTAAGGTGAAGTCAAAGTCGCTTCCTGCAAGATTTTCCATCAGCCTCTGCAGGTCGTCAACGGATTTGTCCCAAAGGATGTAGATATCGACTCCCGCAAGCTCTTTTTTGGTTTGCGGAATGGGGCGGAGGGGTTTCGGGCTGACCGGCTTTTGCGGTTTTGCGGGTTTGAGTTTTTCAGGTTTTTTGCCGAGCCGCTCGATCACGGCCTCGCCGAACTCTTTCGTGCCGACTTTTTCTGCGCTTTTGCCCTCGCGGAAGATGTCGTAGGTGTGGATGCCGTCTTCGAGGGTTTTCAGCCAGGCGTTTTGTATCAGGGAGGCCGTTTCCCCTTGTTTCAGGTGGTTGAGCATCATGATGGCCGCAAGAATAATCCCCGAGGGGTTGGCAAGGTTTTGGCCGGCCCTTCTGGGAGCGGAGCCGTGGATGGCCTCGAACATGGCCTGCGACATGCCGATGTTGGCCGATCCGGCCAGGCCGACGGAGCCGGCGATCTGCGCGGCCACATCCGAGAGGATGTCTCCGTAAAGATTGGGCATCACGAGGACGTCGAACTTTTCGGGGGTGTCGGCAAGCTTTGCGGCGCCGATATCAATGATCCAGTGCTCGTTTTCAATATCGGGATACTCCTCGGCGATTTCCTCGAACATCTTGTGGAAGAGGCCGTCGCTGAGCTTGAGGATGTTGTCTTTTGTGAAGCAGGTGACTTTCTTTCTCTCGTTGGCCTGGGCATATTCAAAGGCGTAGCGGATAATTCGCTCGCAGCCGCTTCTGGTGACGATCTTGAGCGCCTCGACGGCGTCGGGAGTGTTTTGGTATTCGATGCCGGAGTAGAGCCCCTCTTCGTTTTCCCGTACGACGACGACGTCCATTTCAGGGTGCTTGCTTTCGACGATGGGATGGTAGGAGGCGCAGGGCCGGACATTGGCATAGAGGCTGAAGGCGCCCCGTATCGTGACGTTCAGGCTTTTGAAGCCGCCCCCTTGGGGCGTTGTGATGGGGGCCTTTAAAAAGGCTTCGGTATCTCTCAAGACATCCCATGTTTGAGGCTCGATTCCTGTTTTAATCCCTTTGAGGTAAACCTCTTCTCCGATTGAGACTTCGTGAATGTCTAGAGCGGCTCCCGATTCTTTTAATATCTTCAATGTCGCGTCCATGATTTCGGGACCGATGCCGTCCCCTCTCGCGACGGCGATGCTTGCCTTATTTGATGCCATAATTGTCGACCTTGTGTATAATTCGCTTTCAACTATCGTGCATTAAAACGGCGATTTTTGGCAACCCGCATCGGAGTCGGTCTTATGTTGAAAAATCTATTTCAAGAGCAGAGGGAAAGAATCAACTATTTTTTTGATCGTATTGACCTTGAGGCGGCTGAAAATCTTTTGACCATGTTCTACGAGTGTCGGGGAGTGATTTTTTTTACAGGCATCGGCAAAAGCGGACTGATCGCGCAAAAAATCGCCACAACTTTGACATCGGTCAACGTAAAATCCCTTTTTCTCTCTTCGGTAGACGCTTTGCACGGCGATATCGGGATTTTGTCGCAAGACGACATTTTCGTTCTGCTTAGCAGAAGCGGCGAGAGCGAAGAGCTGTTGCAGCTCGTCCCTTTCCTAAGAAACAAAGGGGTCAAGCTGGTGGCGCTTGTCTGCGAGAAAAACAGCCGTCTTGGAAAAGCGTGCGATTTTGAAATGGTCCTCCCGATGCAAAAAGAGATTTGTCCGTTCGGCCTGATGCCGACGACCTCCTCGGCGGTGCAGATGATCTTCTGCGATATCCTCGCGACAGAACTTATGGTCAAAAACCGGCTTAAAATCGAAGATTACCGGATGAACCACCCTGCGGGCCGGATCGGCAGGCGGATGACGCTTAAAGTAAAAGATCTTATGCTGACTGGAGAAAAGCTTCCCGTGTGCTCTCCGAACGACAAAATTATGGATACGCTTGTGACTCTGTCGAACAAGCAGTGCGGCTGCATAGTCGTCGTTGGCGACAGCGGAGAAATGCTCGGCATTTTTACAGACGGTGATCTTCGCAGAACTTTGCAGGATAACGGCCCGGATGCTTTAAACTTTGCGGTTCGCGACGTAATGACTCTGTCGCCGAGGTGGACGACCGCCGACCGCCTGGCAGTCGACGCGATGAAGGTGATGGAAGAAGACCAGAAGCATCCGATCACGGTTCTTCCCGTACTGGAAGAACATAAAGTTGTCGGCCTGATTAAAATTCACGATATTTTGCAGTCGGGGGTGTAGCATGAGAATCGGCATGCCGAAAGAGGTTAAGGAACTCGAATTCCGCGTCGGGCTGACGCCGGCTTGCGTCGAGATTTTGGTTCAGGACGGCCATGAGGTGGTTTGCCAGAAGGGAGCGGGCGATCCCATCGGATTTACCGACGAGCAATACCGCCTGGCGGGGGCTGAAATTACGGAGACGGCCGAGGAGGTTTACCTGGCCGATATGGTCGTTAAAGTGAAGGAGCCGGTTGAAAGTGAATATTCCCTGATCAAAGAGGGGCAGATCCTGTTTTGCTACCTTCATCTCGCGCCGAATAGGGCCTTAACGGAAAAGCTTGTGGAAAGCGGGTGCGTGGCGATTGCCTACGAGACGGTGACCGATGAAAAGGGGCGCTTGCCTCTTCTGGTTCCCATGAGCGAGATTGCCGGGAGGATAGGCGTGCAGGAAGGGGCGCACGCTTTGCAGATGGTCGGCGGCGGCAAAGGGGTCCTTCTCGGCGGGGCGCCCGGCGTGCTGCCGGGAAAAGTCGTCGTGATCGGCGGGGGAGTGGCCGGAACCGAGGCGGCGCGCATCGCCATCGGCATGGGGGCCGACGCGACCATACTCGATAACAATCTTTCCCGTCTCAAAGAGCTCGAGCTTTCCTACGCCCCGAAGCTCAAAACCCTTTATTCCAACCCCATTTCCGTCGGTGAAGCTGTCGCGGAGGCCGATCTGGTGATCGGATCGGTTTTAATTCCGGGAAAGACCGCTCCCAAACTGATTACGAAAGAAATGGTGAACAGGATGGATCCGGGATCGGTGATTGTCGACATCGCCATCGACCAGGGGGGATGCGCCGA
>SLFE01000199.1 GCA_007124415.1 Waddliaceae bacterium
AGTTCATAAGGGGGACGCTCCCGACAAAGCCCCCGCGATGGCCGGCAAGCTCTGCAATTTACGTATCTTTCCTGATGAAAACGGAAAAATGAATTTAAGCTGCAAAGATGTCGGCGGAGACGTTCTTGTGGTGAGCCAATTTACGCTCTATGGCGATTGCAGCCGCGGCCGCCGCCCCTCTTTTGTTGATGCCCTTGGCGGCGATGAGGCGGAAACCATCTATGAGCGATTTGCGAGCGGCGTAAAAAACGAAATGGGCAGCGTTCAAACGGGAGAATTCGGAGCTGAAATGCAAGTCTCTTTGATTAATGACGGTCCGGCGACCTTTCTCGTTGAAAATTAAAATTTTTAGTGGATAATTTAATCAAAAATTTATATACAAAAAGGTAAAGGAAAGAAGGTTTTTTCCTGACTAAACTGAAATCAAACTCAACCTGTATGAGGAACGAAAAATGAAAGAATTTGTCGCTTATATCGTAAAGAATTTAGTCGACCATCCCGAACAAGTCAAAATCAACGAAATCGGGGGAACACAGACACTTATTATCGAACTTTCCGTTGAAAAGTCCGACATCGGTAAAATTATCGGAAAAAAGGGAAAAACCATCAATGCTATCCGTACCTTGTTAATGTCTGTCGCCAGCCGTAACGGTATCAGAGTTAATCTCGAGATCATTGAAGAAGACGGAACAAGAGTCGAATAGTCTCAGCGAGCGAAATTTTGACGCAAAGAATTCCTTTTTTTGCGTCATTTTTTTTTGGAAAAATCGGACTGAGCAGGATTCGAACCTGCGACCGTCCGCTTAGAAGGCGGATGCTCTATCCCCTGAGCTATCAGTCCGTGACAAGTGAAGAGCTTTATTTTATCCTCGTCAGGGCTAAATATCAACAGAAAATTGCCGATTGCCAAGCAGCCTGATTGTGATGTATGATAGTTTTTTAGTAAAATTGAAATCAGCCAGGATGTGAAATGGAAAATCTCAAAATTAAAGACTTTACAATTGGCGAAGGTTCGCCTCTGGCCGTAATATCGGGGCCGTGCGTCATCGAGGGAGAAGAGGAGTGTTTCAGCGCCGCTGTTCGTTTGAAGGAAATGTTTGAAGGCAGCGGAGTCAATTTGATTTTTAAAGCCAGCTATGACAAGGCCAACCGTTCATCGATCGATTCCTACAGAGGCCCCGGCATGGAAGAGGGTCTTAGAATATTGGGCAGGATCAAAAGCGAGCTGAATCTTCCTGTCGTGACTGATGTCCACACGCCTGAGGAGGCGGCCGCGGCCGGCGAGGTTTGCGATATTTTGCAGATTCCGGCTTTTCTCTGCCGGCAGACAGACCTGATCGTGGCGGCAGCCGGGACGAATAGGCCGCTGCAGATAAAAAAGGGGCAGTTTATGTCTCCTTGGGATATGAAAAACGTTGTCGATAAGGCGACGGCCCAAAACAACCGGCAGCTTATGCTGATGGATCGGGGAACAACTTTCGGCTATAACAATCTGGTCAGCGATATGCGGTCGATTCCGATTATGCAGCAGATCGGATTTCCCGTCTGCTTTGACGCGACCCATTCTGTTCAGCTGCCGGGAGGGCAGGGGGCCAGTTCGGGCGGGCAAAGAGAGTTTATCCTCACTCTTGCCAGGGCGGCTTTGGCCTCCGGCGCCAATGCTCTGTTTATGGAGTCCCATCCCGATCCGGAAAAGGCTTTGAGCGACGGCGCCTCTATGCTATCGTTTGATCAAATGGAGCTGGCGCTGCCTAAGCTTCGCCGCCTTTATGAAAGAGTCCAAGAGGATTGGTTTTGATTCGCCCCTATGCTCTTATTTCCACTGTTTCGTTATTTTGCGCGCTGGTGCTGTTCATCGGCATTACTATTCTTCCTACGAGTTCTTCAAAAAACCGCTACTTGAACCTGATCAAACAGACGACTGAAGAACGTGTTTTGGCCGCAACCCACAAACAAAGTCGAGAAGGGGTGCGAAAAGATTTATTTGCGGCCCGTAACGGCCATAGGCATCGTGCGGTGCTGACTTGTCCTGTTTCGGAATTGACTTTGAGTTATGACAGGGGGGAGGCGGAGGTTGTCGAAAACCTCAAAAAATTTCATTGCATCATGCAAGAAGAGGTATACAACGTCGATGACGAAGGAATGAAAATTCCATTGGACGTTCAGGGAAAATCGATGCAGACCGTCCGTGATTTCGACGCTTTGTCCGGAAGGTTCTACTATCAAAGGCAAATGCTGCCGGCGGAAAGGGTTTTTGTCTCTCGCTATACCCTTCCGGGCCGCGATTTGCCAGAGCTGATCGGGGAGGCCGATCCCACAATGAAAGGGGTGGCCAGAACCGCCGAACTCAACTTTGCGAGCGGGTTCAAATTCAAAGCGAAGCATTTAAAAGCGACTTTTTTTCTTAAGGATTATTTGCAATGAAAATCATTTTGTGCTTCTTGCTTCTGTTTGCCGCGCTTCACGGCGAGGAAGCGGCGTTTACAGTGGACGCAAAAGAGATGGAGTACGACGGCGACTCGCAAATGCTTATGGCCAGGGATGTCACCGTAACGTTTAAAGACGGCTCAAAGCTTACTAGCCGGTCGGCTAATCTGGACTTTGAGTCGATGAAGGGAATCATGTCGAGCGGCTCTGATGACGAATTGGTTGTTTATACGGGATTTTTTAAAAATGAAGAAGGCATCAGCTATCCTGTCGTGGTCAAGGGAAAGAAAATGTCTATCGAAATTTCCGCAAATGAAGAAGATTCAGAGCATGAAGTCATTACCGTGACCGCTGAAAAAGACGTTGAGATATCATATGACAATGATGACACCGCTTATGGTCATGTGGCTTCCTTTATCAACTCCCATGCCGATACTCGCGATTTTTCTTCTGTTGCCACGTCGGGAATTCTGACATTAGAAGGGAAGGGCGAGGGAGATCCCTGCCGTATCGAGCGTCATAATGGCGATATCGTTGAGGCATCCCGCATGAGATTTTACCCGGAAAAAAACACTGTCGAAGGGTGGGAAGTGAAGGCGGCTTTGACATCCCTTGGGCGCTTTCGTGAAGTCGAGGTGAGCTCTGACAGGATTTTTTGGTCGCCGAAGGAAGGGTATATACGCCTTTGCGAGGAATCGCAAATTGTCGACAGGGAAATGGGGAGCATCAGCAATAGCGGAACCTTGGAGTGCTATCAGGACTTGTCTTCCGACAATCCGAAGATACGTCAAGTGGTCGCAATGGGGAAAACGCGCATTGTTCATCTTGACAACCGGCACGCGATCGGCTGTAGCGGAAAGCTTGTACTCGACCATGAAAATCAAACGCTTAAAATGGAAAGTCCGAAAGAAGAAAACGGATTTTCATCAAAGACCTGCCAGTCCTATTATGAGGACAAGATGGGAAAAATCTATGCCGATACGTTTGACATCAAATATGATATCGCTGAAGGGGCGGTCCAGCCGAGCGAGGTTTTAATACAAGGTTCGGTCAGAATGCGCAACCGATACGTGACCGACCCTAAAGTGCGTACGGTTCTTGAGCAGTATGCGCTTGCCGATAAAGTCAAATACTGCCCGAAAACTAAAGAAATGTATTGCACCTCGTCCAAGGGAAAAAGGGTGCTTTATTTTGACAGGATTCAAGGTATTCAGATCAGCGCTCCCGCATTGTACGTTCAAAGAAGGCCCGATCAAGAGCTCGAGGTGCAGGGCAAAGGGAATGTCAGACTAAAATTCACCCGCAGCGAGCTCGACTTGATTCAGCAATATTTCCCCTTCCTTTTTTAGGGATACAATTAGGGGTTTAAATTTTTCTTTCCATAAAAACCTTTTTGATCTAAAAAAGTTTGATACATTAGAGAAGCGAGTGAATCAAATAAAAAGGAGGGGTCGATGGATGCGCCAATCGGAATTAACAGAGAGAGACGTTTAGCTAGCGAATTGTCGGATTTGTCCAGCTCGGATGCTTCTTCGCCGGATCGGCTTAGAGCTGCCGGTCGTATTAGCATTAATTTGACCAGGGGAGATGATTTGGATGAAGCTAATAGAGCGAGGAGATCCAGGAGGCCTAGAGAGATAAAACACATACAAAAAGAAGAGACAGGGAAAGAAGCGGAGAAAAATCCGTCCCCGAGGAGATTGCAGCAATTGTCGAAAAAATTCTTTGATTCGGGCAGAAATCTCAAAGGTCAAATTCCCAGAACGAATTCAAAAAAGCTCAATAGAAGCATCTCCGTGCCCAAAAATCTTTTGAAGGAGAAGGGCGAATTTTACCAGGAACTTAAAGTTTTGCAGGCGTCGAGAAGAGTCAGTTTAAAAGAGTTCACGCCAGAATTTATCGAACACATCATTTGGGATGCGGTAAAACATGGGTATGACGGGAAAGAAGAGGGCTTCATCGCCTGCATCAGTAAAATGTATGGTTCCCGTAATGAGAACAGCAGGAATAAAACCTCAGAGTTCACCCAGACGAGGATTAGAAAAATGGCAAATGATATTCAGTATGACGTCGGGTCGTTTCGATTTAAGGAGTATGTCTTAAACTACTTTATCCTCATTAGAGATGTGCTGGAAATCATAACATTCAAAGATAAAAAAAACAGAAA
>SLFE01000174.1 GCA_007124415.1 Waddliaceae bacterium
CGTCCTTTTCTTCCATTTTACTGAATAAAGGAAGAGTGAGGGCTTTTGAATAATACTCTTCCATATTGGGAAAGTCGGACAAAAAATTCTTTCCTTTCATAAAAGGGTGCCGGTACAAGGGGATGTAGTGCACTTGGGCGCCGACCCCTTTTTCCATTAAATGATTCATTACTTCGGCTCTTGAGGCGCCAAGCGCCTCGAAATTGATTTTCGCTACGAATATGTGGTAGGAAGTCCGGCTGTCATACTCTTCGGGAACAAGTTCGATATTATTGATTTCTTTAAGTTCGGAGCGATATGCATTAACAATCTGCCGCCTTTTTTCAATGAATTCATCAAGCCTCTTAAATTGACTGACTCCCAGGGCCGCCTGCATATCGGTAAAATTATAATTGCCGGTAATTTCCTCGACCCGGTACATCCAAGGTTCGTCGGCTTCGCCTCCCGGAACTATGCCGTTGTTTCGATAGAGAAGGAGCCTTTTGCGATACTTGGGATCATTGGTTAAGACCATCCCCCCCTCGCCCGTAGTGATATGCTTGGCGGGATGAAAACTAAAAACCGTCATATCGCTCCACTTGGAGCATCCGACCTTTTCTCCGCCGGGATAAACAGAACCTAGCGCATGGGCTGCATCTTCAATAATGACGGTGTCTGTTTTTTTTATCATCAGCGACAAGCGTTTAACGTCCACGGCAATCCCTGAAAAATGAACAGGGATAATCACTTCCTTGCCCCGCGTTGAAGGACGGTTGATAGTCAACTCAAGCTGATCCAGGTCAATATTGCCGGTTTGGGCTTCGATATCGACAAAAACAGGCTTGGCTCCCCGCTTGATCGCACCTGCAACAGTTCCGACGAATGTATTGGGAGTTGTGATCACGCGGTCGACAGGCTCGATTTTAGCTGCAAAGGCGGCAGCCTCCAAAGCCGTAGTACCGCTGTTGAAGGCAACGGCGAATTCCGCCCCGCAATAGTCGGCCACGATCTTTTCGAACTCTTCGACGACAGGGCCTCTAGTAATGATATCTTCTTTCAGGGCCTTTCCGACCGCTTTGATATCATCGGCGTTAATCGATTGACGGGTGTAGGGCAATAATTTCTTCACCATTGCAACTATCATCCATTTTCTTTGATTTATCTTCAACCCGGGATTGCAGCTTAATCAAACAAAAAATATAATGACCATATGGAAATGAAAGACTTGCTCAATCACTACATCAAAGTTGTACAGGAATTGTGCCAATCCCCCGACGAAGAGAAGAGCAGCAGCCGGATATGCCATCTTATCGACTCGTACTCCGAGAAATGCGGCCAAAATCTTCAATTCCAATATTTATTTCTCGGTGAAAAAGCGTTTTGGCAAAGTGATTATGAAAAAGCGATAAAAAATTATCTACAAGCTAAAAATGTTCCTTATTTTCAGTTTTTCTGTTTTCGGGCCACAGCTTATCTTTCAGAAAAACATGGCGAACGGGACAAGGCCGTCGCATACGCCGAAAAAGCCCTTGCCATGATACCAAACGATAGAGCCACTTCTTTCATTCTGGATAAGCTGGCCTCTGACACCTCCCCGGCAGCTGCCGATCCGAGCGAGGCCAAGGAACTCAGTGAAATTTTCAAAGACCATTCCCGCTCATCCTTGTTTTTGGATGAAAAACCCTTTTCGGAAGTTCCCAAAGACAGTCCCGTTTCTCCATACCCTTCCCAAATAGCTCGTATTGAAGCGAAACTCAAGGAATTCAAAGATGCCCAAACAAAAGTTGTCGAACACTATCAAAAACTTTTGGACGACAGAACCGTACCAAACGAATGTTTTTTAACCCTTCTCAATTGCTGGGATCGCCCCATGCCGGCAGATTCGGCTCTTGCAGGAATTATACGCTCCGACAGATTGAAAAATATACCCACGGGAATGTATATCCGATGGAAGAACAAAGGCATAGCCATCAATCCGGGACGCCGTTTTCTCGATCATTTTCATCAGTCGGGATATCTAGTACAAGACATCGACTATATCATCATCACCCAATGCGATCCGGAGAGCTATCACGATCTTATGCCGATCTATCTGCTGAACGAAAGGCTGAACGAACTTGGTAATTCCAGACATATAATCCATTATTACATCAACGGCAAAGTCCATCAGGAAATCTCCCCTTTTCTCCACCCCCATTACAAAGACGAAAGGCACATGGTCCACCCCCTGGAGATCTTTGTCGACTCGTCGGACGTAGAAACACTCCCTCTTGATGACGGAATTATCCTCAAATACTTTTCGACCTGTCCGTCGGCTAATGACATGTACAAAAGAAGCACACTGGGCATTACCCTTGAATTCGATAGAAGCTGCGCGACCCTGAAAGTAGGTTATATCTCTGGCTGCCCTTGGTCTCCGCTCATAAGCCACCACCTCGAAGACTGCCGGATTCTGTGCGCTGGAATCGGATACACGACGGAAGACGATATTCACAGAAAAAAATACCTGTCCGACTGCCTTGGCTACAATGGCCTGCTCTCCCTGCTCCAGAACCTCTCCCCGGAAATTCTCGTCTGTCAGGAATTTTCCGGCCACAAAGGAGATCTCAGGCTGGATCTCATCAAGCAGCTTCGAAGTATGCGGCAGGGGGAAAAACCGTCGGCCTTATTTGCCGGGGACCTCGGTTTTTATCTCGACCTCGAACATATGCAAATTCGGTGCAATGCGACAAGCCGCCTGGTTTCTCCCGAGGAAATCGCTACTGTCAATATGCAAGGATCCCACTCACGATTGCAGTACCTGTCGCGGGATTGCGTGATCTGAATATTTTTCCGTTCAAACCATTTTACTGCCGCCGATTTTTTTTCGCGAACCCTCGTTTTGATATTCAGCGACTTAGTTTTTGGCTGAAAAAAATGGCATGATTTTCTGTTGCAACGTATCAAATCAAATGATAGATTCTTGATTGAAACAGCACGAAACAGACTGTGGAAACAATGTTCATAACTCATCATACTTTTTCCTTCAACCCTTTTTGAGGAAAAAATTGAAATGATGAGAAAAAATTAGAATCTGCATCATCAGATTCAACAGACTTGTAACAAATAATAAGGCAATCGGCAGATTTTCTTGATAGCTGCTGACGACATAATAGGAATTAACCCTTCAATGCGACCCTTAGGAAAAATCACTCCTTGATTGCATTGGATGAATAGCGATTCTAAATTTGTCCGAAAGAGCTCTCATAAAATGCCGGCCTTTTAAGATTTAAGGGACCGATACAATGCTTGCTTGTGACACTAAGGAATCCTGGACTCAATTTTTAACTTACGTTAAAGACCGCTGCTCCATGACAGCTTATGGAAATTGGCTAGAACCCATAGTTGTGAAAGAAGCGGCCGAAGATTATATCACTTTAGAAGTGCCCAATATCTTCGTTCAGGAATACCTGCTATCCAATTATAAAAAAGAACTCTGCATGTTCTTGCCGGTTCGCGAAAACGGCAATCCCGCAGTTAACTTTGTCATTAAGACTCCCAGGAGGGAACCGGCACCAGCGCCTGTTGCCACCCCTTTGCCTGCCCCGCCCCCGTCTCCCCAAACAAACTTCTACGAAGTGATGCTGAACCACCGTTACAAGTTTTCCACGTTTATCGAAGGGTCGTCCAACCAATTCATCAAATCCGCCGCTATGGGTGTTGCAAACAGACCGGGAAAGTCCTACAACCCGCTTTTTATCCATGGGGGCGTGGGACTCGGGAAAACCCATATTTTACACAGCATAGGACACCACATCGGCGACAACGACAAAAAAAAGCGGATCCAACTGATCACAACGGAAGGATTTATCAACGACCTCGTGGAAAACCTCAGGAGGAAAACTGTCGACAAAATGAAGAGGTTTTATCGCTCCGATGTTGACGTCCTGCTGATCGACGACATCCAGTTCCTCCAAAACCGCCTTAACTTTGAAGAAGAATTCTGCATACTCCTCGACCATTATGCAAACAACGGAAAACAAATCGTTTTGACTTGCGACAAGCCCCCTTCGCAGCTGAGGCTCTCGGAAAGGATGAAGGCCCGCATGGAATGGGGCCTTGTGGCCCACATGGGGATTCCCGATTTAGAAACGCGCGTGGCCATTTTAAAACATAAATCCGAACAGAAAGGCCTGGACCTGCCGAACGAAATCGCGTTTTTCATTGCCGAACACCTCTATAACAATGTGAGGCAGCTCGAAGGAGCGATCAATCGTTTGAACGCGCACAGCCGCTTATTGAATACATCCATAACCCGCGATTTGGTAATCAACACTTTAGGCGAAATGTTTCAACAATCTCCCAAACAATCGATCAGCGTCGAGCAAATCCTAAAAAGCGTCGCCACTATTTTCCAGGTCCGAGTCAGCGATCTAAAGGGCTCTGCCCGCACCAAAACAGTCGCAATTGCCCGCCAGGTTGCCATGTACCTCTCGAAGACCTTTGTTAACGACTCATTGATGTCGCTGGGTGTTTATTTCAATAAAACCCACTCGACAATCCTTCACGCCTGCAAAGCCATCGAGCAAAAAATCAAAGAAGATGAGCGCCTCAAACGCCAGATTGATCTGGTAAAAAGGAATTTGGAAGTTTGATTTGTTCAAAATTCCTATCGTGCTAAAGTGAGCCTTTTAGAGGCTTGATAATGAACTTACCTTCCAGCCAACCGGTAGGGACCCCTCCCGGCAGTTACCGTCAACTGCCGGAAGGCGATAGCGCGCACTTTGTGATTTCCCTGATGCATTACAATCACAAAACTCTCGAGGAACAAAACGATGTCCCCATCGAAGAATGTTTTAATTATTTAGCCAAAGAAGGAGTGACCTGGATCAACATTACAGGACAGCACGATCTTGCGGTCATGGAAAAATTAAGCAAGGTTTTCGGTCTCCACCCCCTTCTGCTCGAAGATATCGCCAGCGCCGGAGAACGGCCTAAAATCGACGCCTTTGCCGATCAAATATTCATTATTTTACGCCTCCTTGATTTCGATAAAGACAAAAGAGAAGTCAGAGACCATCAGGTCAGCATCATTTTAGGGAAAAATTTTGTGATATCCTTTTTTCACAAGGAGTCCGGAGTAATTGAGCCCATTAAGGAAAGAATCCGCAGTAGCAATACAAGGATCAGAACTCTTGGCTCCGATTATTTGACCTATGCGCTGATCGACACGATCGTCGATAGATACTTTGTCATCATAAAAAATGTCGATGACAAGCTTGACAACCTTGAAGAAGAATTGATGCACAACGCATCAAAGAAAACTTTGCAAAAAATTCAAAGAGTGAAAAGGGAAATGGCCATCCTGCGCCGCGCCGTTTGGCCTACAAGGGAAGTGGTCAGTCAATTTATGAGGACTGAATCCCCGTTAGTCAAAAAGGATGCGCACTTTTATATCCGCGATGTCTACGATCATACAATCCAAGCTATCGAGGCAATCGAGGGGTTCCGCGACATAGCCGGGGGCATGCTCGAAATCTATTTGTCCACAATCAGCCAGCGACTCAATGAAGTGATGAAGGTGCTGACTGTTGTCGCCACAGTATTTGCTCCCATCACCTTTTTAACAGGTGTTTATGGAATGAATTTTGCATTTATGCCCGGCATCAACCATCCTTGGGGATTTTTTGGTGCAGCCTTAGCTATGCTCTGCGTCAGCGGCTCCATGCTCATTTATTTCAGAGTAAAGCGATGGATTTAAACAAACAGCCAGCGCATACATTCTTTTGGGATAACCTTCAAGCAGCGCCCGACCGCAGGCAAACAGTGATTCTCCTGTCTTGATCGCATCTTCGATAAGCAAAATAGTTTTATCACGAATTCCAGTCGTATTTTTTAAATGAAATCCACCGGCAAATTTGAGCCCTCCTACATAAGGCCGTCCAAGAAAACCGGCAACTTCTCTGGCAATCAGCTCATTTGCCCCTGCTCCCCAAAAAATTGTTTCGATAACAGGGACGGGAGCAGACATAACCACGTCTGGCAGGGGCCAGTTGAGTCTGTCGAATTGAAGTATGAGGCAAGCGGCCAGCGATTTGGCCAAAAACCGACGCCGTTGATAATTTAATTGCCCCACAAGCAGGGCCGGAGGTCCTGTAAAATCGAAAGCAGAGGCGAGGCCCGAAAAGGGATGGCCAAGCTTCCGGCAAACCCGGCATCCCATTGTTTTGAGCGGATCGATAAGAAAAAAGCATCGGGGACACCGCTGAAGAGGATCGAGCAATTCAAGCAGATCAACACAACTTCCGCAGAGCATCAGCTCGGGATCATGGCAGAAGTTATCACACGTCAGACAATTCGGAGGGTAAATAAAAGGGAATAAAACCTTTTTAATCAGCGACCTGGCAATGCCGCAGTCTTGTTGAGGTAGCGTCATTGAGTTTCGCAGAGGTTTGCCATATCATCTGTTTTTCTAATAAAAAATACCGGTCTGTCAACCGTTCCTTCAATGACAACGGAAATCAAATCCCCGACCCTGACCTTTGAACTATGCGGCATCAAGTTAAAAACCATTGAAATGGCGCCGTCGACACCCAAAGTATTTTTATGAAATGAGGGCAGGGTATAACGGAACAAATGCCGGCCATCAACCATCTCATGCAGCCCGGAAACGGTGACATTTCCCGAATCCAGGCAAAAATCAATTTCCCCTGCAAACGGCCTTAATGCCGAGATATTTTTAATTTTCTCCTTCACAAAGGGAAACATCTTTTTTTGCCTCGCCTCGCAACTGAACGAGACCCGGCCCGAGCAGCTTAACCTTTGAAAATCCTCAAGGGGGCCGCAAAGATCGGATATCTCCAGCCTGTCAACCGTCATTGTCTCATCAAGAAAATCCTCCCAGCCATTCAATCTGCCCACTTTCAACCCTCTGGCCGTAATTTCAGGAACAGTAATCTCCCACCGCCTGTCAACTGTATACGCGGCGGCATAAGGGCAATCAATAGTTCCCCCCATAAACGGTCCAAAGGCGTTGCGGCAGAGGATACGTCTTGAACAAACTTCAAGATCTGCCGAAAACCCCTCTTTTTCAACAGATCCTTTCAACTTATCTTCAAAGGGCTCAAGCTTAATGTCATAGCCCGCAATGCACCCTTCAATTTTTTCTACCTTTAACCTCTCGCCTGTCTTCCACCACACCTCAAGAGGGGGCGCATCCGCATCGCGGCGCGAACTCAACTTAAGAATGCCATGGGGAAAAGCCTTGCCCAAAAAGCATGTCTTCAGATCAAACCATTGATTCAGAGCCAGGCATTCGGCTCCAATTTCGATTTCCTGATCCTTTTTAATAAAATGGAAATCGCGCAAGCAGTAAATGTGATCAAAAAATTCGTAATCTCCATCTTTAAACCTAACGGAAAGCAAGCTCGATACCGGATTGAGGTCAAAATCCAAAATTCCCTCTAAAGAATAACTCCCTTTGATGCGCTCGACAAAATTTGCCAAAGATGAATTAACGGCTCCCGGAAACAAACCCCTCATCAGATTAGCTGCCCAGTTCAGCCGCGGAGAGGGAATAAAAAAGTGAAGCCCTTTTATGGCAATCTCATTATAGCAGAGGTCAAAGTCGGCGTTATCCAACTCAAAGCATACCGAACCACTCTCTCCCTCAGTCGAAGCACTAGCGCTTTTGATTGTGAGCTTTTTATTCGTTTGGTAGTCGACTGAAATTGTTTCGAAATCCCGAAAAGGGACGCCTTGAAGCGAAAAATCCTTCAGAGAGGCTGAAAAAAATAAATCAATATCCCAATCTTTATCCCCCATTTTTGCATTGAGCCTGCCTGATGTAGCCCTCGCCTCCCCTTGCAGTCGATACTTATTGACAAACGCTTTGAGGAAGCTGATTTTATTCAATTCGGCAAGATTGATTTCCACAAGATTGAGATTGGCCTCAATCTGATTGAGTTCAGGGTAAAATTTGCCGTCCATCCCAAACAAAGAAACATTACCTAGGCGGCATCCCAAAAAACTTACAAGATAACACCCATTATCAAGAGTTAAATCAGCGGCAATTGAAAGATCGTCGAGTTCGCATTTCTGTATTTTCCATTCATCCGAACAGCAGCTTCCCAAAAATTGGAATTGATTGAATCTCCAGCCACCGAAATTCAAATCTTTACCCAAAATCCGATAATCCAGCAAGCTCCGGTCATTATCATAGCTGATGGATACCCCGAAATCACCATGAACAATTTCTGAATTAGTCAGTAGAAGCTGCAAATTTTGATGAAAAGGAACGATGCGCGCGCCAAGCAATTGCTGCAATTCGCCTTTCGCATCTTCCCAGGAAAAACACATGTCCAAATTCCATGTTTTTAACCCGGATTCGTTCAAAGTCATTAGCAGGTTATCCGGATACAGCGTTCCAAAATGCGTCGCTTCCCTGTCAAAGCGAATGACAAGATCCTCATTCTCCATTTCGCTTTTGCCTGAGACTCGTATCTTGTCCCTCTTCTTATCCCCGCACCAAAAATCAAAATCCACAACGCCTCTGGAAAGCTCGGAACTGACAAATTTATCCACCACAAAACTTAAATCATCACTTTGTCCAAAACAAAAGCTGCCCGATCCGCCGCGAACATCCAAAAAATCGGAGGCGATATCATAAACAAAATCAAGCTCCAAGTCATGAAACAGAAGATCGTAATCGGAAAAATCGCAAATTCCCTTTTGAAGAGAGGCCCCTATAGTTCCCGAAAGGGTTCCCTTCGGTCCGGTCCACTTAAAAAACGCCCCCTCATCCCTATAGACAAGGTCTCCGCTCAGAGGAAGGGAAAAAAGTGAAGCGTGCATACCGAACCGACTTAAAATTTCCTTGATATCGGAAATATTTCCCTTAAGGGTATGCTGGTAAACCTCAATATCGATTGAAGGTTTGAAGCTCATGATAACGTCGCCGCCGACTTTCACCCCCAGGCACTCTGCCCGGACATCCTCAAAAGATACCTGTTTGTCGGTGCCCCCGAACGATGCGGCGATTTCCTCTAAAATTAAACCGCAGGGCAGATAGATAAATTTTCCGCCGCCTATCGTGCCGGAAACATCAAAAGATTCCTTTTCATGATCCATCACGATTTCAATGGATGAGTCCGAGGCCGCTAAGAAATTCCAATCATCGCCTTTGAAGGCCAAGTCGCTTGAGTTTCCATGAATTTTCAATACCGTCCCCTCGAAATTTCCCTCGATATCAGCTACCCCCTCGACAGACACCCCTTTTGTCCAGGCCCCGAAAGGATGAATCCTTTCGACAAAAATATTTTTTCCTGAAAAGAAACCTGTTGTCAGCGACAAGTCCCTCGCAGTCAGCATTTCAAAGCCGATTTTCTGCTCCGTGCTCTGCGCATTCACATACCCGGCCTGCCCACGCCAAACAAATCCGCTTCCCTTGTTTATCAAATCCGCCTCTATGCTCATGCGCTCGATATCAAACGGCAATCCGAAAAGAGAGCAACTCCCTGAATACTCGACTTTTCCGTTTACTCCTGAAAGTGATATCACACCTTGGGAATCATCCGAGTCCAGCGTGATCACGGATCCCTCGTGAAAATCAAAACCTGTAGATGAAACATCTGCAGCCAGCTTCATGCCCCGAAGCTTTCCCTCGCTTCTCAAACTCCATTCCGAACAGTTGAATTCAACAATTCCATCAATATCGGTCACTCTATGCTCGGCATTTTCAGCAAGGGCCGAATCAAATACGAGATGCCCCTTCCCCCTGTCGATAGCCATATCGACTTTAGGAAATGTCAGATACAGCGAGTCCAATTCCACTTGCAGGTTTTCAGACGACAAGGCCCCGAAAAGGGTGCCGCCCCTCAAGACAAGGGCACCCGACAAATCCCCTTTTTTAATATTTCCGGGAAATGAATCGGGAAATAGCTTTTTTCCCAGACCCGCAATTTTATTCGCGTCGAGGCCTTGGCCTTTAAAAACAATCTCTCCTGATTCGCCGAAGCCTGTAATGTCGATGGCCAGATCCTCGACCTGGACCATTCCGGCGATATCATCGGCCAATTCCAGATCAAAAAGACACCCGCTAAGCCGCCCGTCCCACCTGACAGCCCCTTCTCCCGACAATGAAATATGCGGAGTCATGAGAAAACCTCGATTTTCGAAAGAAAAGCCTGAAGACCATCCTCCACCGGCCGGCCACTTGCCGGCACAGATCTCGAAATTTTGCATATGTATTTGACTGTAAAAGGATTTTGACCATATGTCCCAATCAACTTTCAGATAAGCGCCCGGACATCTCAAGACCCCTGCGAAATAGGGTGCAGAATCTTCCCGAACAAGAGAGAGCCCTTCGATAAGGATGATATCGTCCTGAAGGAGAGTCATTTTTTCATAGCTCAGCTGATAACCAAGATTCTTTTTACAATACTCCCGAAGCGTCCAATCAACAAAAGTCAGCTTCAAGCTCGTCCTGAACGCAAAAACAGAACCCAATAGCAAAAGCGGTAAAATAATGATGAAAAAGAGATTACGTTTTTTCATAGGTTTGATCATATCAAAGAAACCCACATTTTTTCATTTTATTTTTGAGGGGTTTTTTGGTAGTCTTAAGATCAAGAGGGAATAATTGACTATGCTTAGAAAGTTTCTCGACTATCAAATGTCGCTTACAGAAAAAAACAAGGTTCTCAAAAAGTTCCGGCCGGCCTTTGCCGCGCTCGATACATTTTTCTATGAGGCGCCGGAAAATACGAAAAACGGACCCCATATCAGGGACGCCGTCGATACCAAAAGATGGATGATACTCGTGGTCGTGGCCATGATTCCCGTTATTATCATGGCTATCTGGAACACGGGGCTGCAAAGCTTTGTCTATTCGAGCGGCGATTACCGCCTGATGGACGAGTACCTGGGCTCTTTAGGCTCGCTCAATGATTATTTTGCCTTCGCGGCAAAAAATGACAGATGGATGACCATTGTCAAAGAGGGCGCCCTCGCCTTTCTTCCCGTAGTATTAGTCTCTTATGCCTTTGGAGGCATCACCGAAATGATATTCGCCGTCGCCCGCGGGCACGACATTGCCGAGGGCTTTTTAGTGACCGGTATGCTTTATCCGCTTGTCCTCCCTCCGACTATCCCTCTCTGGATGGTCGCAGTCGGCGTCGTTATCGGCGTGACCCTTAGCAAGGAACTGTTCGGCGGCACCGGAATGAATATAGTGAACCCCGCCCTCTCTTGCAGGGCCTTTCTCTTTTTCGCCTACCCGACAAGAATGTCGGGCGAGGTCTGGGTCGGAAGAAACCCGGTCGTCGTCAGGGAGAGCCTGGTCAAGATGAACGCCGAGTCGGGGCGCCCCGCCATCGACGGCTACTCGCAGGCCACAAAATTGAACGATTTCAATGTCGCCCCCGAAATCAAGCAGATCCACGTGGACGCCATCGCCTCAAACAATCTTGGTGAAAATGTCCGCCACTTCGACGTACTCAAAGAATACTTTGCAAAATGGAACGGAGCCGGCGACAGCCAGCTGGGACAGCTGACAGCCGATCAGCTGCGGTCATTTGTCACAGCTCCCATTGCCGAGGGAGGGCTCGGACTTTCCGTCGGCGATTATTCAGCCGCCTATGATTTCTCCGCCCTTCAGTACGGTCTCGGCGAAACAAGCGGAAACTGGCTTTTCTTCTTGGGCAACAAACTCGGCAGCATGGGAGAGACAAGTACGCTCGCCTGCATTATCGGCGCCCTTCTGATCCTATACTTCGGTGTCGGATCTTGGCGGACAATGGTCGGTTTTGCAGCCGGCGCCTTCGGCGCGGCGAGCTTGTTTCAATGGGGATCGACGCTATTGGCCGCAGACGGCGGCGCCTGGACCGCAGCCCAGTTCGGCTTCCCTGCCTACAAAATGCTTATCTTGGGAGGGCTTGCCTTCGGCCTCGTCTATATGGCGACCGATCCGGTGTCGTCTCCGGACAGGCCCGGCGCCAGGTGGCTTTATGGAATTCTTATCGGCATTATCGCCATTGTCATCCGCTATATCAATCCCGCTTTCCCCGAAGGGGTGATGCTCGCGATATTAACCGGAAACGTTTTCGCCCCGCTTCTCGATTATTATGCCGTACTCAATTACAGGAGGAAACGTAGACGTGTCCCAGCAACAGCCGCCTAGCAACGCTAAAATCATCACATTTGTTGTCACCCTGAGCCTTGTGTGCGCAACCGTGCTGGCAATACTTGCCAGCGCTTTGAGAGAGCCTCAGGAAATCGCTCGCGAACTCGACAGAAGCAGGCAGTTAATGATGTCGGCAAGAATCCTGAACTATGCCGGATATTTCCAGATAAAAAAGGGCGACGAGTACATTCCTGCAAAAGTGGAAGAGGGAGGGAGGCTTGTCGCTGCGGAAGACCCTGAACTGCCCTCAAGGGACCAAGTTTTTGAGGTCTACCAAACTAGAATACAGCCTATGCTCGCCAGCCGCGAGGGCGAGCTCCTCACATTTGAAGAGGCAGGTATCAATCAGCGGGAATATATCGAAGACAACCGAAAACGAGGCTACTACCACCTCCCTCTGATGCTTGTCTATAAAGTCCTTCCCAACCCCTCGCCGGACAACAATCAGGACGAAAGGCCCGACGGCTTTGTCATACCGATCAACGGCTACGGGCTTTGGGACGCCATATACGGCTTCTTAGCTATCGAGCCCAACGGAGACAAAGTGATCGGCATCTCATGGTATGAACAAAAAGAAACGCCCGGTTTAGGCGCCGTCATCACCGAGCCGCAGTGGCAAAACCAGTTTCACTGCAAAGAAATATTTCTTCCTCCCCCTGAGGGCGAAAAGGATTTAGAAACAGCTCCTCTCGGGCTCAATGTCGTCAAAGGAGAAGTTGAAAATGTCTACGGCGACAGACCCCGGGCCAAGACGTCCGTTGACGGCATACCGGGAGCGACTCTGACAGGCAACGGGGTCACAAACGCCTACCACCACTCCCTGGCACCCTACCGGGCGTTTTTAATTAAAATTAATGAGAAGTATGGTGAAAACGAGGAGGACGGCAATGGCTCATAAGGGAAGTCTTCATTACCTCACAGATCAAATCTGGCAAAGCAACCAGATTCTTGTCGCTATTTTGGGCATCTGCTCCGCTCTGGCCATCACAAGCAGGCTCTCGGTCGCCCTGACAATGGGGCTCTCGGTCACTTTTGTGACATCATTTTCCTGCTTTTTTGTTTCTCTGCTCAGACGCCATACCCCGCCAAGCGTCAGAATGATTACCCAGCTTGCCATTATTTCCGTTTTTGTCATTATCATCGATCAAGTTTTACAAGCTTACTATTTCTCTCTTTGGCAGGTCATGACCGTTTTTGTCGGACTGATCATTACCAACTGCCTTGTCATGGGAAGAGCGGAAGGAATGGCCAAAAATGTAGCCCCCTGGCCCGCATTTCTCGACGGCATGGGAGCCGGTCTCGGCTATGGCCTGGTCCTCATGATGGTCGGCGGCATCAGGGAGTTTTTCGGATTCGGAGAGCTATTCGGAATTCCGGTAGTGCCGGCAACTTGGTACGCCTCGGCCGCCCAGCCGAACGCTTATGAGAATTTCGGCCTTATGGTCAGCCCGCCGGCGGCATTTTTCATCATCGGCGGATTCATATGGCTCTCCAACGCAACAGTGAAGAAGGAGGATTGACCTCATGTTAATGGGACCCTACGAACCGATAAATTTACTTGGCCTCTTCATACAAGCGATCTTTATTGAAAACTTTATCCTCGCGAACTTTCTCGGCATGTGCACATACCTGGCCTGCTCTGCAAAGATCAAAACAGCAAACGGCCTCGGAATGGCCGTTGTATTTGTGCTCACTGTAGCCGGAACGCTGAACTGGTGCGTCAACGCCTTCATCACAGGCCCCGATGCCCTCTCCTGGCTCGGCTACCTCGGCCTCGACGTAAGCGGCATCAACCTCAACTTTCTTCAATTTTTGATTTTCATATCGGTGATTGCCGGTTTCGTCCAGGTTCTTGAAATCGTCATAGAAAAATTTGCCCCTGTCCTCTACATGTCGCTGGGGGTCTACCTCCCCCTGATCACAGTCAATTGCGCCATACTTGGCGCCTGCCTCTTTGCGGTCACAAGGGAATACCCCTTCCTTCCCAACGTTGTGTATGTCTTTGCTTCGGGAGTCGGCTGGTGGCTGGCGATCGCCCTGATTGCCGCGATCCGCGAAAAGCTCCGCGTCTCCAACGTGATACCTAATTTAAGAGGAATGGGGATCACATTCATTATGTCGGGCCTTATGTCGCTAGCGTTTCTTGGATTTACAGGAATCAAGCTTGCCGAACCGCCAACAATGCTCGAGCCGGAGAACGGAGCTGCGCTGCTGGAAGAAACCAACGCGCAAGATTAAGGAAGCTTAAGACGAATTTGACTTGCGTAATGCTTCGTACACTTCAGAGACGTCCTCTATTGTCGGCCTTTTATCAGGATCGGTTTGGATCATGGCTTTGAGTAGTAGACTATAACCACTCACGAAATTTTCCTGGGGAATATACTTTCGAGCCTCTTTCGCCATAGCATCGATATATCTGTTCAACTCTTTATTTTGAGCTTGCTTATCAGCCTCTGTCAAATACATCTGATCAGTCCGTCTTTTTACATAAGTGACTTTTTGATTCCAATCTTTTCCTGAGTCGATTGCTTTAAAGGCTTTATTTTCAAGGATAAACCTCTCAACACCCCTTCGATGTTTATCTTCCGGAATGGCAAATCCTTCCCTTTGATCAGGCTCAACACGAAGAAGGGTGGAATTCGAATCTTTAGGCACATCCTCATCGTTCTTTAGAAACAAAACATGTTCCTCGAAATTTCTAATTAAGATAAGTGCGGTTGCATAAACATCCCCTTTTTCCGTTAATATCCTTTCAGGAGGGGCGAATCGGGGATTGCCTGAATAAAGAATTTCTTTTCCCATTTTTGTATCGCGGGCTTTTCCAAAATCTGCGAGCCGCAAAACTTTATTTCCCTGCTCGTCTCGGCCGATCAGCGCGTTTTCAGGCTTAAGATCCCCGTGGACAAAGCCTGCTTTGTGAAGTTCTGCCACACCTTTGATAATTCCGAGCCCATGCTCGATATGCTCCTCAAACGAAAGTCCCTTTTTCATTTCTTTTTCAAAATCGCCTTCGCTTAAAGGGACCTTGAGTGCGAATTTTCCTTCGATCTCGGTTTCTTCAAATTCAGTAGCCAAGTGCTCGGGCAGAGCCTTTAATCTTTCATTAATAGTGTTCATTGTCTTCATTTCGTTTCTCAAGGCCTTTTCTTTTGTTCCTCTCCAAGTTTCAACAGGAATATAGAAAGCTGCCCGCTTTTCTGCCGTTTTTTCTGATCCTTGCGAATTCTTAATATCATCACTTCTCAAACGATGCAGACTTGGTTTTAATCTCTCCTTGTAAACTTTTTTTTCGGCCCCCCTCGCAACAAACACATAATCTGTAAATTCACGTACTTTTGAGGGGGTAGATTTTAGCCAATGACTAGTTGGTTGATCCGATACGTTTTTTTTTGATTCGCCTGCAGAAGTTTTTTTCAACTCAGGTTCAGGATCAGATTTAGCAGTTTTGGCAGATCTATGCGGAGAAAATTGCTTTATTTTAGAGATAGACTCTCGAGAGAAATTAGCTAATGTTTGACCGGCTTTTATCGCTTTTTCTCTTATTTTCACACGCTTCACCTGTTTCAAGGTGGCTTGAGCCAAATTTTTTACGCGACC
>SLFE01000281.1 GCA_007124415.1 Waddliaceae bacterium
CACTGAAATTGGTTTGAAAGTTCTTCAGCCCGAAATGAGGCTGGTCGAACCAATATGCAGGTCTCCCGGAGTCTTGAGAAGAATAAGCGTGAGAACTAAAAAACTATGCAAAGCCGAGCCTATAAGTGTCTTCGAGCCCCGCGACCCTTGCTGGTTCGACGGAAGCATGGCTTTTGCAGACGATATCAGGAATGTAGATAATTATTTTGAATATATCAGAGCGCTTGATCTTGATTTTGGTACGGGAATCCCTTCCTATGTATCCGTTCGTTTTGTCGATGAATTAGTCGGCTGCGGCGTTTATGCCAATAGGGTGATTGAAAAAGGCGAATTTATCGGATTTTACACCGGAGAGTGGAAGCTTGATGAAGAGAGCGGATCAGATTATATATTTGAACCTCTGGATGATTCAAATATTTTTATCGATGCCGAATCTTGCGGCAATTTTACCCGTTACATCAATCACGCTTATTCTAAAAAGAGCAATCTCGAAGCCATTATCTACCTCAAAAAGGATCAGTCCTTGCATCTGCCTCTCGTGATTTATTATGCGAAAAAGAGGATTGAAAAAGATCAACAGCTGCTTATCAACTACGGCAGGCAATATTGGAACCAAATGGGGCTCAAGCCTCTCTAACCCCTGATTGTGATCTAAAGAGATTCCAGAGCAGATAAAACGTCATCATAATCCGGCTGATCTGTAATCTCGGGGATGTATTGGCTATAGCGGATGGTTCCTTCCTTGTCGATGAGAAAAACGGCCCTTGATAGAAGGCGAAGCTCCTTGATCAAAACTCCGTAGGCCTTTCCGAAACTCGCTTCTCTGTGGTCTGAATAGGCTGTGATATTGTCTGATTTAGAAGACTCGCACCACCTGGACTGGGCGAAGGGAAGGTCCATGCTGACAGTGACAACTTCAACATCGTCGAATTTTAAGGCTGCTTTGTTAAAGTAGCGGATTTCCTTGTCGCAAACAGAGGTGTCAAGAGAGGGGACAGATGTGAGAATACACGTCTTTCCCGGAATATGGGTGAACTCCAGGGGGGCAAGCTTACTATCGGTCAAATCTACCGTAGGGGCTTGGTCCCCTGCATTGATTTTTTTTCCCACCAGGGTGAGCGGTTCGCCTTTCATATACGTCGCATTCATTCGTTCAGTTGTCATTTTATTTCCTATTTTGAAGAGACCAAAGATTTGGATAATATGGATTCAATTTCTTTTAATATATCGTCGGTTAATTTTTCCTTAAACTCAATGGCCTTGATATTTTCTTTTAGCTGCTCGGTTTTTGAAGCGCCTACCATCACAGTGCTGACATTAGGATTTTTCAGGATCCAAGCAATGGAGAGCTGTGCCAGCGAGCATCCGAGTTTTTTTGCTATGGGCTCTAAGAGTTTGGCCTTTTCCACCCTGTCTTTAAAATCCTCGTGGACAAATTCAGGATTTTGATCCAAGCGGCTGCCTTTGGGAATTCCATCTTTGTACTTGCCTGTCAGCACGCCCGAAGCTGTCGGGCTGTAGGCGGTCAGGCCTATGCCGTACTTTTTATACAGGGGCTTATAGTCCTTCTCCACCTTTTGCCTGTGGAACATGTTGTACTCGGGCTGTTCGACCGAAGGAGGGGTGGCTCCGATATCTTCGGCGATTTTAAAGGCCTCTTCGATATCATCGGCTTCCCATTCGGATGTACCCCAATAAAGGGCGTGGCCTTGCTTAATTAAGATATCCATAGCCCTGACAGCCTCTTCAACAGAAGTGTTGTCATCCCTTCTGTGGCAATACAGAAGATCGACGTGATCCATTTGCAAGCGTCTGAGTGAATTTTTTGTTCCTTCAATCAAGCGTTTCATGGAGTGGCCCATTTTATTCGGCCCATCGCCTCCAAAGAAAATTTTTGTCGAGATAACAAATTCGTCGCGCCTATAATCCCTTAACGCTTCGCCCATTAGAAGTTCAGAGGCGCCTTCGGCATAGACTTCGGCGTTGTCGAAAAAATTAATTCCGTTTTCAAAGCCGAAACGGCACATTTCTCTTACGGCGCTTAGGCCGGTTTTATCGCCAAAAGTGAGCCATGAGCCCAGTGAAATTTCGCTAAGAAGCAGCCCTCTTGTTCCTAAAGTGCGGTATTCCATGAATTTATCCTCGATTGAATCATTTTGATTAGTTAACTTCATTGTAGCGTGTTAAGGTTTTTTTTCAAGTCATGATAATGATCGATAGAAAATACTCGATTCCTATAGAATGTGGCTCTATGCCGATAATTTCAAAAGAAAGCCTGGAAAATGTCAAAAAGCGGGTCGATTTGGTCGATGTGCTTGAATCTTACGTTGACCTTAAACGATCGGGGGCTACCTACAAGGGGCTGTGCCCATTTCATGATGAAAAGACTCCCTCGTTCGTTATACAGAAGGGAGATGCCCACTACCACTGCTTCGGCTGCGGAGCGCACGGAGACGCCATTCAGTTTTTGATGCAGCATCAAAGCCTGGGATTTGCCGATGCGGTTGAAACCCTTGCTCAAAAGTATCAGGTGCATCTCGATTATGAAGAAGGGAATGAGGAGAAGGGGCCGCCTAAAAATTTACTTTACGAAGCCCTGGGCGAGGCGTCGCTGTTTTTCCACGCCCTCCTGCTTCATACACCCGAAGGGCATGCAGCTCTTCAATACCTTTACCGAAGAGGGCTGACGCTCGATTTTATTCAAAAGTTCAGGATCGGTTATTCCCCCTGCAAGGCCGGTCATTTTACCTCTTATATGAAGGCAAAAGGGTTTAACTCCGAGACCCTGCAAGCTGCGGGCCTTTCTAAGGAAGGGTCCGATAATAGAGTGCGCGATTTTTTTTCCGACAGGATTACATTCCCCATCCACAACCCCCAGGGGCGGGTGATCGGCTTTTCGGCCAGGAAATTTCACGGCGATACTTTCGGCGGCAAGTATGTCAATTCACCGGAAACGCCTGTTTTTAAAAAATCACAGATTCTTTTTGGTCTCAATTACTGCAGAAGGCGCATCGCAAAAGAACGAAAAGTTGTGATTTGCGAGGGCCAGCTCGACTGTCTCAGATTGATTCATGAAGGACTCGGCATCGCAGTTGCCGGGCAGGGAACCTCTTTTGGAGAGGGACAGACTCGGGAGCTTCTCAGACTTGGGATACAGAAAGTGTATTTGGCCTTCGACTCCGATCATGCCGGATTTGAGGCTATGGCCAAGATAGGAAATTCATTCCAAAAGGAAGGGGTCGATGTGGCGATTTTATCTTTGCCGCCGGATTCGGATCCCGATACCTTCGTGAAGGTGAAAGGGATTGAAGCTTTTGTTCATTTGATGGAGGAAAGCTCCGATTACCTGGCATTTCTTGTTGAATTTTTATCCCGGAAAATCGATATGTCAACACCGGCCGGTAAAAGCGAGTTGATCAATACAGCAGCATCGCAAATCCGTGGATGGAATGATGCTGTGATGGTGCATGAAAGCTTGTGCAGGCTGGCTAAATTGACAGGAGTTTCAACAGATATGGTTCTCACCGGAGGGCATGTTTCTCCAAACGTATATGTAAGGCAATCCGGCAGGCTTGATCCCTATCGGATCGATCCCGATCTTGTTTTGGAATCGGATTTTCTCAGGTGGATTCTTTTAATGGGCGACAGGCTGCCGCAAATTATCGAAGTTGCCCAAAAAAACCTCTCTCCCGAAGGGCTCAATAATTCGCATTGCAGGCAAATTTATCATCTTTATCTTGAAGCGCATAAACAGGGTAAACATTGCGACTGGATGTCGCTTGCCATCAATATGTCGGCAGAAGCACAGCAGCTGCTGCAAGACCTTTATCAAAAAAGGGTGAATAAAGAGAAAGCCGAAGAGCATTTTACTGTCACAGTTCAAAAAATTCTTGATCGCAACTGGCTGGCAAAAAGAGAGGAATTGAGGGTCAAAATTCAAAATTGCACAGATAATGAAGACGAGGTCATGAAGCTTTTAAAAGAATTTGACCAATGCAAGCAAGCTCCTCCTGAGGTTATGACATGAAGATTCAACATCTTGTTTTCTATGATGGCGCCTGCGGCATTTGCGACCTCATCGTTTCCTGCTTGTATAAAGCCGACAACAAAAAGATTTTTGGGTTTGCGCCCCTTCAGGGGGAGACTGCACGCGAGGCTCTCAAAGATTTGACCGAAGAGCAAAAACAAGCGGATACCATGATCCTGATAGAAAACTACAAGCAGCCGGATGAGAAGATTTATATTTACGGACAGGCCGCCTTCCGTACAGCCTGGCTAATCGGAGGCTGGTGGACTCTGGCCGGTTGGTTATATTTCGTTCTTCCCGCTTTTATTACAGACCCCGGGTATCGGTTCTTTGCTCGCAACCGGCATTTGATTCTAGCCCCGAGATCCTGTCAAATTCCTGACAAGACCGATTACGACCGTTTTCTTCCTTGATTCAAGTCAATTACGATTATAGATTTTCCGACAATTTTTGCCAGCTCAGTTCAAGAGCGTTCATCGGAGGCTCATTTAACTCGAGTTGCTGACCATTGATGGATACCGAATCAAAAGCCAGCTTGTTGCGCCCCATTCCC
>SLFE01000168.1 GCA_007124415.1 Waddliaceae bacterium
TGCGCTCGAAGAAAGTCCAATTCTACGGCAAAAACTCAATCTGATATGCAAGGCAATCACTCATGTCGAATGTTCGTTGAAAAGTCACGAGAAGTGCTTGAAATAATCATCTATATTATTCGGGCAAACAACCCATGATGGTCAAAAATACCCCTATGGCGCAAAACATGAAGGTCACCGCATAAGCAATATTCGGATTCCTCTCAAGCAAGGAGCGGCCCATCGCAATGGCAACATTGGGAATTAATATTCTAATTGAGCCAATAATGACCATGAGCCAGCCAATGAGGGTGATGATTATCGTCCAGTCCCACACCCAAAAATTGTGGACTTGAAGGATGAGCACGCCCAAAACAAGAGCCATAAAACCCGATATAAAAAGGATGACGGGCTGCTCCTCGATTTGTCTCAATGAAGTTTGCAGGCGCTTAAAGTTGATAATTGCCCCTGCGTAAAGAATAGCCATTGTAATGCCAATGACCCGTGCCAAAAATAATGAAATTTCCATAAAAAACCTCTTTATTCCCACATTAAATCTTGATAAAGTTTTATGTCAAAGGAGGATGTCGATGATAAGCGCAAACAGGGGCTTGTTAGCAAGAAACATGCTAACCCACACAAAAACAATCGTCTACAAAACAGTTTATCCCCAATCCACTTCCATATTGCGGAGCGGAGAGTACACTCTTCTGAAATCGCCGCTGGAAACGTTTATTTACGATCTCAATTTTTCCGAACCCGCAGTGGAAACAATCGATAAGTTGTCAAGACATCGGGCGACCTGGCTTGTTGATGAGCAATCCATTCCCGAGCGGCTCCCTTTTATGCTCTGCAACAGGGGATTTGAAACCGATCTTAAAGCCACGGGCATGCTCGGCTTTGCCTCAGAATGCCGTCTTGCGGGTCCCTCGGATAAAATCACTGTTCGCAAAATCAATCGTTCTTGTTCCAATTCTATTGAAACCTGTAGAAGAATTTATAAACGAACGATTCCGGTATCTGCAACGCAGGTCGACAAGGTTGAAGAATTCATCAGAAAGGCCGATTCCCGCTTTTCGTTCTACCTGGCATCATACAATGGACAGCCTGCAGGATTTTCCTCGCTTTTTGTCCACAGGGATAAGCAACAAACGCCGGCAGCCTACCTTTTTTGCGCCACAGTTTCTCCAACCTGGCAAAGAAAGGGAGTCGCGACCGAATTGGTCCGGGCCCGGCTTGACGACGCTTTATCAATGAATATTGATACATTGGTTTCTGTCGTGAAAACCCATTCTCCTTCCGAACGCATCATGAGAAACGCAGGCTTTAGCGCCCTCGCTAACTTCACTTTTTTTCACAAACCCCAAAATCCCATAACAGACAAATAGAGGCCCACGAATAACATAAGGATGCATTCAAGAAAGGCAAGATTGGCGTTTCTCACAAGCAATGCGCGCCCCACTCTTTGGGCAGCGCCGGGCATTAACAAACCCATCGAACCGTCGATCAGCAAAAGCCAGCCAAGCACTGTGATGATAACACGCCAATCCCAAACCCACAGATTATGAAATTCTATGACAAGGACACCCAAAGTCAGCGCAATGAACCCGGCCAGATAGAGCAGAATTGGCTGCTCCTCAATGGTTTGAACAGACCTTTGCAAAAATTTAAAGTTGATGATCGCCCCTGCATAAAGTATGGTCATTGTTATACCGATAATGCGCGCCAGCACAAATGAAATATCCATATCCACCTCCTTGTACCTCATTCTAACCACTGGGGGTTTTATTGACTTAAACAATTGTATCTACTTAATTTTTAGAAATTTAAATTCCGTGGAGAGGTAAATCTGACAAAATGTTATCTTGAGGCGAAAAGAGGAGTAAAAACCGATGAACGATGTCGTCCATAGAATTATTGAAGATAACGGGCCGTTTCCCAACAATCCTAGGCTGCCTTTACTGCATTACAAAAAAGTATTGGACGATTACGATCCTCAAAAAATTCAGGAAGCATTTTCTTCCAACGGATGGGTCAATTCATGGGTGAACGGAATCTACTCATACCACCACTACCATAGCAACACCCATGAAGCTCTCGGAATTTCCGGCGGCTCCTGCGAAGTGCAGATAGGAGGAGAAGGGGGCCCGGTGTTTCATCTGGAAGCCGGCGATGTTTTGGTTATTCCGGCGGGAGTCTCCCACAAGAACGTCGGCGCTTCGGAACATTTTGTCTGTGTAGGAAGTTATCCGCTCAACATTCCCTATGATATGCGCAGAGGCGAAGAAGGAGAGCGTCCGGAAGTCGATAAACGTATTTCCAAAGTTCCTTTGCCGACATACGACCCTGTCTACGGAGATGAAGGACCGATCTTCAAACATTGGATAGAGCAGCAAGAGGATTAGCGTGAAAATCACCATATTCGAAGTCGAAGCGTGGGAAGAAAAGACATTCGAACCACTTCGAAAGGAACATGAAGTGCATTTTGTCAGGCAGGCTTTGACCGAAAAGAATGCAGGCGATCATGCCGATGCCGACATTGTGTCGGTATTTATCTATTCAAAGCTGACAAAAGATGTCCTCGAAGCATTTAAAAATCTAAAGCTCGTCTGCACCCGCTCGACAGGCTACGACCATATCGACATGAAAACGTGCCGGCAAAAAGATATTGCAGTGGCCAACGTCCCCATTTACGGCGAAAATACTGTTGCCGAACACGTCTTTGCGCTCCTCATGACCATCAGCCACAACATGTACGAGTCGATCAACCGCACCCGAAGAGGAGACTTTTCTCCGCAAGGGCTGCAGGGCTTCGACTTGCAAGGCAAGACGCTGGGAGTCGTTGGAACCGGCCATATCGGCAGGCATGTCATACAGATTGCCAAAGGCTTCGATATGAATGTTCTGGCTTTTGATATCGAGCCTGACGAAGAATTTCAAAAACATGCAGACTTTGAGTATACCGACTTGAAGACATTACTCTCATCGAGCGACATCATAACCCTTCACATTCCGGCAAACGAAAAAACCCGCCACTTCATATCAGAAGAAGAATTCGGAATGATGAAAAAAGGAACGATCTTCATCAATACCGCCAGGGGCGATGTTGTAGACACAAGGGCCCTGATACACGCCTTGTCGGACGAGACCATAGCGGCAGCAGGACTCGACGTTTTGGCCGAAGAGCCGACAATAAGAGAAGAGGCAGAACTAATGCGGTCGTTTTTCTATAAAAAACATAATCTTGAAGACCTGCTTGCAGACCATATACTTCTCCGCCTTCGCAATGTCTACATAACGCCGCACAACGCATTCAACACCCGCGAGGCGCTTCAGCGGATTCTGACTACCACCCTGGAAAATATCGAAGCCTTCAACCAAGGCGCTCCTGAAAACCTCATCAACGAAGGATAACGCCATGGATTACACAAAAGTTTGGGAAAATCTGGTTCTTGACGATGGCAAGACGATTCTCTATATCATCCTCGACGGCCTTGGAGGGCTTCCATTAAACGGAAAAAGCGAGCTTCAGGCCGCCAACATCCCCAATCTCGACCGCCTCGCAAAAGAGTCAAGCTGCGGCCTCATCGAAATCATCGGACCCGGCATCACCCCTGGCAGCGGACCGGGACACCTGTCGCTTTTTGGCTACGACCCAATAGTTCACGATATCGGAAGGGGAATTTTTTCAGCGCTCGGCATCGACTTTGATCTTAAGGAGGGGGATGTCGCCGCCCGAATCAACTTCGCCTCGATGGGAAAAGACGGAAAGATCACCGACCGCAGAGCAGGCCGCATCGAAACTTCCCTAAATGAAAACCTTTGCGAAAAAATCCGGCAAAATGTCGACTTGGAAGACGTTGAATTTTTCCTTGAAACAGAAAGCGAGCACAGAGCCGCCCTCATTCTGAGGGGAGCCGGACTCGAAGGTTCGATTGAGGATACCGACCCCCAAAGCACAGGCCTAAAGGCGCTTGATCCCAAGCCGAAAAATGACAACAGCCACAAGACCGCCAAAATCGTAGAAAAGTTCATTCATCAAGCCAAGGAAGCCATCAAAGACGAAGAGCCGGCAAACATGATCTTGCTGCGCGGCTTTGACACATTCCGCCCCGTTGCCGGTTTAAAAGAGCGCTTCAAACTCAACGGCCTCTGTATCGCCGACTATCCCATGTACAGGGGAGTGAGCCGCTTTCTCGGCATGGAAGCCCTGCCATCTCCCGGCGGCATTAAAAACGAGTTCCGCTGTCTGCAGGAAAACTTCGGCAAGTCGCACAACTTCTGCCTGACAAAGCCGGGGAGAACGGTGATTTTGCTGAAAAGGCCGCATCCCTGGAAGAAATCGACAAGCACATTGCCTCGGTCCTGGACCTTGAGCCCGATGTAGTTGTGGTCACGGGCGATCACTCGACGCCGGCGGCAATGGCGGGCCACAGCTGGCATCCCGTTCCCGTTATGATCCGTGCGAAAACAGCCCGCGTCGACAACGTCGCCCGATTCGACGAGCTCTCTTGCCTCACAGGGTCGCTCGGGCAAAGAAAGGCCCTCGACTTAATCGGTCTTGCTCTCGCTCATGCAGGGCGCCTCAAAAA
>SLFE01000086.1 GCA_007124415.1 Waddliaceae bacterium
AAATAGCGACTATCGATGAAAATGCGGGCCTGCCCCTGGAAACTGTCGCTGTCGATGCTCCCGACCCCGCAAGAGTCGAGACGACCTCGCTCGAAGATCTTGACACAACCATAGATGTCTTTAGATATGAAGAAACAATAATCGATCATATCGCCGTTCGAGAGGATTTAAACGCACTGATTGATTTGATAAACGATTCCGATGCTTCTACTGTCGGAGAGACCTTCGCTATTCAATACAATAATCTGGTGGACTTTTTCAACGCGTCAGTCAGAGAACTTCAAAGTCAACGGGCCGTCTTGAACAACTACATCGTCAATGATGCAGATAAAATTCCCGAAATCAACATCGACCCCCTGGAAAAAATCAGCGACAGTACGACGACTCCATTGTCTTCGATAAACACTGCCAATCCACCGATGCCGAGTTTCAGATTGCTTGACGCCCGCAACAACATCAGAGAAATTGTCAACGAGTTGGATGATGTAATCAACAGCATCAACGGAAGCGATCTTCCCTTGGATCCGAGCCTTGTCAACGACTACAATTCCCTGGTAAACCAATACAACAATGCACTGTCGGCCTATAAAGGTGAAATTAACAATTATAACAACATCGTTGAGGACTTTTTTAAGCTTCCTCAAACGGATATCGAAGAGCTTGAAAGCATCGGCACTGAACCGGATCTCCCTCTGGCTTTCCCCGCCATCCCTGCCAGCGAAATCTTATTGCCGATCGGCAGAAGATATCAGGACGCGGCCAATGATTTTATCGCAATCAGGGAAGAGCTGAACGATCTGATTTTTGACATAATCTCGGACGACATGATCGATGAAGACCGTGTCGAGCAGTACAACGGTCTAGTTGATCAATATAACACAGCCCTTGCCGTGTTGCTAAATGAGATCAACCTCTTAAATTCGGTTGTCCCTGAAGGCTCGGAAATTCAGGATCCCGGCATTGAGACGCTTGAAGAAATCAACATCAATACCGCACCTTCGTCCCTTGAGGAGATCGTAGCCGATCCTCCGGAAATCGACCCCATCTCCTTTTTCAGCGATGCCGCCGACATTTACAACGAAGCAGTTTCAGACTTTCTCGAGGCCAGAGACGTGTTCAATGCCGTCCTTGAAGACATTAACGACGCATTCAACGATCCCGCATTTAATTTCGAAACAGATTACGAAGCGCTTAAAGACCTGCACAACGCCGCTTTAATAGATTACAACGCGGCGCTTAACAATTTGCTGGAAGAAAGGGATGTGTGGAACAACTTCGTCGACAAACATGCAAGGGGCGCCAACAACGTCCTCTTCGATCATCACGGCGATAAAGCCCCCCTTCCCGATGATCCCGCAGACATCCCTCCTCCCAGATCAAATGTCAGCGTCCTGAGCATTAATCGAGATCTCAACCAATTCGAAGATGTCAGAACCGGCCGAAGCCGCGAGCTGACCAATTTTGTCAGAAATCTTCTCTCCTCCCCAACAGATATTCTGGCTCTGTTAGAACTGGCGTCTCAGGACAGAAACCTGTTATCGCTCATCTTTTTAGCCCGGGGCAAAGCGACAAGCGAACTTTACCAACCAATTGCGACTGCGGCAAGCGCCGCCGGCGGATCCCCTTCGGCCCAAGGAGCCGGCCTGGCAAGCCTTGTTCTCGGCCTCGCGAGTCCGAGAATTCAATCGGCGCTCAGCTCAATCGAGCTCACCGAAGCTATTGAAGGCTTATTTGAGTCTGCGGACGCCAGCCCTCCGGCCGGACTGCCCGGATTAGTCCAAAGCATCACCACAAATGGCGGAGTCGGAGCTGCTTTGTCCAGCACCCGGTTTGCGCTCAAATTGGTGGCCGACTTTTTAGAAGTCTTAAGCCCCGAATCGTTTCCCGTCAACCTCGCCGCGGCCCTGGGAATGTCGCAAGCTCTCGCATCCATTTCAAATAACGGCGGTTTTTCCGAAATCACCAGAAGCGCCCTCTCCGGAGTCGGCTCAATTGACGGCCTTCCCAATGACAACCAAGAGGCCTTGTTTGATTCGATCGGCAACTTATCGGCCTTCACCCTTGTGTTCGCGGCCGCCGCGGATCTTGGAAACGTCGTGAACAAAGCGCCGCAGCTTGCCTTGGGCACCCTTGCCTTGAACCTGTCTTTCGGCATCAGCGGAACCCAGCTGGATTTAAGAGAGGCGATCAAATCCATTAAAAACGTCCTTGGAGATGAGCAGCTGCCCGGCCTGCAGCAAACCCTTGCCGAGGCCTTTGCCGATATTCTGGCAGCCGGAGGAATAGAAGGCGACGCCTCCGAAGAGCTGGCCGTCAGGCTTGCAAGCGATCTATTCGCAGCGGAGGACCCCGAATCGATTCTAAGAGAAATTGCGCCTGAGGCGCTGCAGGGCCCCTTGGCCAACTTAGTGGCCCTCGCCTCGTTCTCCCCCGATCAAGCCCTCTTTGAAGACCTGCTTCTACTGGCCGAAAGAGAAGGAGGCTTGGATGCCGTAGAAAACCGCTTTCGAAGAAGAGGAATCGACGAAGATCTCGCATCGGATTTTATCGATATTGCCGGACAGGACCAAAGCGCGTTAAGAAGCATAGCCCAGCTGGAAGCGCGGCTCGGACCGGAGGCCGTCCAAGCGGGATTCACAGCCCTCAGAGACTTGGAGATCGCCTCTTCGCTCAATCAAAAACTGAAAGGAGAATTAGGGCAGTCCGACGCACAAAGCCTGATACGGGAAGCTCTGACAAGTATCAATTCACTCGACAACATCCAAGAAAGGATCATTAGAGAGTTTGTAGAAGAGGAGCAAATCGAGGCCGTTCGGACAGCGGCCGATGCGGCCAAAGAGCTCTTTAGAGAGCGCGAGGAGCCAAGCCTGTATCTCAGCCGGCTGCAGCAGCCGACAAGAGCCATGATCCACGCAGCCTCTTCTATAATGGCAGAAGGGACCCTGCCGCCGAGCACGGCCCCTGGATTGCGGACTTTCCCCTCATCGGCAAGCCGAGAGATTGATTTCCGCGTGTAAAGACATAATTTTGATTAATAAAAAAAATTATAGTATAATATAACTATAAGGAAAAATACAATAATAATGAAATTAATAATATTTAGTTATTAATAAGGAGTCATCATGTCATCCACAGTTAGTTTAAATATTAAAGGGCTGCAGGACCCTGTACAGGTTCACGGCGAGTATACCGATGAAATTGTCAATACGTACTGGGCTCCCAGATTTGAAACAATCGCCCAGATTTTCGGCAAAAACGCCGCTCTTGACTCTCTTGCCGAGGACCCCGACCCGAACTTTGAGGATCTGACCCCCGAAGACGCGTTAGAATTGTGGGAAGCTGTCAACGAACTGAAAAACGCAGCCGCAAATGGGATCGATAGGGCCACAGGCCAGCCCGTCCCTCCCGGCCAAGAGCCTCAGGAAAGGGTTTTCTTCCTGACGATTGAAATGGGCTCAGCGCTGAACAGGCTGATAAAATCCCTGGATTCAGTGGGCTTTGACACAATCAATCCCCCCGACATTTCGGACCCGAATCTCGTCACTCAAATGAGACGCTGGCAGGACTTGGACGATGTAGGCCTTAGGGACATCCTGGTCAGAATGGGAAACGCCATTGGCAGCAACCGGACGCTGCAGGCCCTGATCGAGCTTGAATACGTGAAAGCGGGCAATGACCTCATAGGCGCCCAGCTCGAAGAGCTCGACGAGGCGCTCAAACTCACAAAAGAAATTCTTGATACGCTCGGATTGGCGCAATCGCTGCACAACAAAATATCATCTGCGACCCGGTCGGTCAACAACGAAGAAGACGAATTTTTTACCTGGGTTCCGGATAAGATTCAGTGGAATCCCCAACAGCTCAATCTGGCGGATTTTCCAAGCAGTGCAGCAAGTGCTGTTAATATTTATAACCAACATGTCGGGTTTTATATTTACAGAAGAGATAAGATCAATGAATTCCTTGAAAATGAAGATATAGAGCGCCCGATACGGAACCGCGATGACATCGTAGAGTTAACAAAACTTATTGAAGACTACAACAACGATGCTAGAGCCCTGGAGATTTACAGAAACGAGCTGAACGACTTAGTCAACGATGAAGATCTGAAGGTAACTATTCAAATACCGGAGCTGCAAGTGCCTCCCCCAATCAACGTATTAAGAGAAGACTCGCAAGGGGACCGCCGAAGATTTGCCAGCGGAGGAGGAGACCTGGGCTATTCGGTTCGGGTTTTCGATCAAACGCCTCCGCCCCCCGGCTCCCGTGATGCGGACTTTATCGATACATTCAACAACCCCGAAGAGTACACAAGGGCGATCGATTCGGCCTTGGACCGGGCTTTCAAGGACCCGCTTGGAACGGTTATCGACGTAACAGAGGCGGATATCAATCAATTTATCAGGCTGCAAAACGAATTGGTTCAGCATAAAGACAGATTAAAGCAGCTCAACCCGGACTCGCCCCTTATCGAACGGCTAGAAACCCTTCTCTCGGACATGACACAGGCTCCTGCCAACCGCCCGGTTGCGATGACAGACACCGGATTTATCATAGGAGACAACGCCGAAGACCCGCTCAACAGGCTTTTATTCTGGATATCGGACGGCTACCACGTCCGGGATAATATCGACGCAGGGGTCAACCAGCGCCACTTGACCGAAGCGATCACTAATGCCCAGGGTCTTAACGATACGCAAAAAGAGGATCTCAGACGATTTATATACCTGTTCGAGCAGTTTTACAAATCGTCCAGCTCCATGCTCCAGGCGATTGACCGCATGATTAATAAAATGGCGCAAAACATTAAAGGTTAATATTGGCACGCTCTTTGCATGAGGTGTCAAATAATAAAATATTATAGGAGGACCCGATGACAACAAGCAACGGTCCCGGTCCATTTGACAATCTTCCAAACCCTGTAGAAGACTATTTCGTAACCTTGGAAAGGTTGAATTTTAAGTTCGAAAGGGAAGACACGGTCGCGCCCGCCGACTTCGACGGCCAGCCGACAAGGCTTTATGATGACACTATCGGTGAAGCTTTTGGAAACTTCCAAGACGCCAACAATTTCTTCTTCAGCCTCTATCAAACGCTGGTCCCGAGCAGCGGCCGCCCGCCTCTTGCCAACTTTGAGGCCAAAGAATCCTGGCAGGCATTTCTCGAGGCAGTCGGCGCGCCGCAAGCCGGCGGCGACAATGAAAAGCTTGAAGAAATCTTCACAAACCACTTCAAAATTCAGCACGGCATCCCCTTTGATGCATCCGGCGACTTAGGAGACTTCGAGGTGCTCTATCAGGCGCTCGGCGTGCCGGGGACAAGGGAAGAATTTTTACAAAAAGTCCTCGATGATGCGATGACCCTGTTCCTCACTCGGTTCACTTTTACGGTGCCAGATGAAGCCAAGCTGCCTCAGGGAGGCCCCGATCCGGACTTCGACTGGGTCGAAGAATTCACGAAAAATGTCCGCCGGTTCTTTACAGCCAGGGCCGGGGTGGATGTCGCATCGTTTCCGCTTGGCTCGGCGGTGAACCTGAGCTTGTATCAAAGGATATTCAACCAGTTTGTCCCTCAGCCTCCGATAAAACCGTTTGAAGAGGTGCTCAGAGAATTTTACAACGACACAGTGGCCAGCGAACGTTTTTTCCTGCCCAGCCACCATCTTGGAGGGTGGATGGAAAAAGTGCAGCAAAGGCAGGCTGTCGAAAGCGGAACCGAGCTGACGATTGCAGGAACCAATTCAGGAAAAACGATCATTATCATGCAATTGCTTGCTCTATTGGTTCAGGTGATCGACACGCTGCAAAATGTCGCCGCAGCTCAAGGTGAAAGGCTTCAATTTTATGCCGGAATACAGCGGGCCTATACCGACTTGATCGCTCAAGTGCCCACCCTTGACGGACAAACGCTTGATGATATCGGAAGAATCTCGGACGACGACAAACGAAACAGAGTAGTCGCAGGGCACTTCCAATCGACTGCCCAGGCCGTCACCGAAACACTGCGACAGTATAGAAGCATTGCCGGCGACGAGGCCAATCAGCACCAGACCAGCGTTAACCAAAGCAACGAAATAGTTCAGCAACAAACGCAACTAGGAACCACTCTGCTTCAACAATTAAGCTCGATCTTAACCAACATGTTCAAATAATTTTGAACGATGGCAAGGCATTTGCTTAAAGCAAAGGCCTTTAAACCGGGAGGATTTGTATGGGCTCGCCCAAAGAAACCATTCAGCAAGAAATCGATAAAAAGATGGCAGACAAGCCGGAGAAAGAAAAAAACGAACTCAAAAAGTTCGCCTCTGATCTCACCAAGGGCAAGAACCCGAAGGAAGCTATGGGCCTGAGCGATGACTATATCGAAGGGATGTACAGCTTTGCCTACCGCCTTTACTCAACGGGAAAATACGATCAGGCGCTTCAATTGTTCCAGCTGCTTGTCATGCTCGACCCCACGCAATCGCGTTATCTTCTGGGCCTTGCGGCCTGCTTCCACATGCTCAAGGAATACGAAAACGCTTCCTCAAGCTATATGCTATGCAGCGTTGTGGATCCTGACGATCCGCTCCCTTACTACCACGCATCGGATTGCTTCATTCAAATCGAAAATCCTCGCATGGCCTACGATTCTCTGAAAATATGCATCGCAAAGTGCGGAGACGATGAAAAATATAAACAAGTGAAAGACCGCGCAGAAGTTTCGTTGGATATTTTGAAAAAAAGCTACAGCCCTAAAAAAAACAAAAAAAATAAAAAGAAAAAAGCAGCCGGAGGATAGGAGGAGAAGTCATTATGGGTTCGAGTCCCGATGTGGGAGGCTCAAGAGGCATGGGCCGCCCCGAAACTTTACAGCACCATGAGCTTGAACAAACAGCGCAGACGCAAGTGCTGAAAGCGGGGGTGGGTTTGGTTAAAACGACAATCGATGTTCCCATCCACCAAATCGGCGTCGGCGAGGAAAAGTATAAGTACCAGGCCGAGTCATCCAAACCGAACCTGCAGACAAAAGTTTTGGTGGCTGTTACCCGGCCCGACAATCCGAGAACAGACCCCCGCGAAGGGGAGGAGTTTCAACGGCTTGTCGACGAGATGCCGCTGCAGCTTTCGCTCGAGCTTCAGGAAGACAGAAAAAAACCGGAGCAGGAAAGGAATACAAAATTTATCGTATTCGAACTAATACTCAAATTTGTCGCCAAGGCTCTGGTCTGGCTGGAAGACGTTTCCCAGATCGATTCGACAGAGCACTCGATGAACAACGCCAAAATGCAGGCTTTTTCGCATGCTGTTCTCAGAGGCTGGATCGAGGTTGCAAAGCAGATAACCGCCAATCTTCAAACTTCCGCCGCCCCCCTCCTGAACACGCCGCAAGGCAAAAGGGACGCGAGAACCAACGCGCAGATTCTGATGCAATTTACCGCCTGGTCGAAAGCCGTGTTAAAAGCCAAGCCCAAATCGCGAAAAAAAGTGTTAAAAAAAGTTAAAAAAGACTTACTCCACATTCATCACCAAATTGAGACAAAAAAAATACAAGGGGTCTTTGATGTAACCGAAAGCCTGATTAAAAACCTAATCGATCTTATCGGAACATTCGAAAACGAAAAGAGTTCGGCGATCCTGATTACTATCATGAGAACCCAGAAACCGCCTCTAGGGAGCGTTGCGGCAGACCCGGTTTTAAAGCTTTTGACAGACCACCCCGATCTCGATGGAATTCAAACGATTTTTTTACCAAGACTGATGAAATTCGCCGCCCAAATTTTCCCTATGCTGACATTTGCGGCATCGGGAAAACGGACATTGGATACGAAGAGAGACCGGCGCCTCAAGCATGAATATGTCCAATCGCTGGCGTTGCGCCTGGCTGCGGCATTGATTTCGCATGCAGAGGTCATCCCTCTTGCGGCTAAGAGGCTCTTCCAGGGTATCGGAATGGAAGGGGAAGTGAAAAAACTGATGGCGGCGCTGACCGACGCGCTTACCATGAGCATCCTCCCTGTCT
Organism: Waddliaceae bacterium; assembly: GCA_007124415.1. Taxonomy (GTDB): domain Bacteria; phylum Chlamydiota; class Chlamydiia; order Chlamydiales; family SLFE01; genus SLFE01. Next base: position 8,002 of record SLFE01000086.1, read on the forward strand.
CTGCAGCGGAAAAGGCCGGCCCGCTGATGAATGGAGTGAAGAGAAAACTAGGCGAGAGGCTTGCCCTTTTGAGAAAGGAGGCTGCAGACAAAGAGATTGCCGCGTCGATACGGCAGGCAGATATTGCCCTAAAGAGGGATGAAAATATTTCCGGCTATTTTGAGGCGATGCAGCGAATGCTTGGCAAGGAAAAAATCAAGTTTATTGATCTGCAAAGCGAATGCCGCGAAATTGCCCGTTTGACCCTTGCGCTGCTCGGCGCATTTTACGACACGCGGGGGCAAAAAGATTTTGCATCAATGATGAGCCAGGCCGCTTAAAGGAAAAAAGGAGCTTTAAGTATGACTAAAGAAGAAGAAATGATTGAATCGGTTATGAAAATTGCCGAAGGTGAAACCCCGAAGGTGAAAAAAGGGGGCAAAGCCTTTTTCGATAACATTTTCGAGAAAGGAATGATGCCGAAAGACGCCCTTGGAGTTCAGGAATCGGACACCGAAGCGCTCTATGCCCAAGGCTATCAACTCTACAACATGGGAAAATATAAAGACGCCCGAAGCGTCTTTGGCTCCCTCATGCTGATCGACCCGATCGATCCGCGCTTTCTTTTCGGCCACGCCGCATGCTCGCACATGCTCGAAGAATACAAGGTCGCAGCCGATATGTACATGCATCAGGCCATTGTGGCTCCGGACGACCCCATACCCTATTACCACGCAGCCGATTGCTACATCAAATTGGGAGACTTGTTTTCCGCTTCGGTATCTCTGAATCTCGTAATCAAGCGGTCGGGAAGCGAGGAAAAATATAAAATGATTAAGGAAAGATCTGAAATGACCGTCAAAAAAATCGAAGAGCAATTGAGCTCGGAAATAATCGAGTCAGAAGAAGATCTTGGGGCTCCAGAAGAAATCGAGGCGCCCGAGACAGAAGATGAAGGAGAAGTTCATGAGTAATCAAGAAGCCGCTGGAGGCAACCTTCCAAATTTCGACCCGAACCAGCTGACCCAGCTTTTAAACCAGCTTGGAGGAGGAGAGGCAGCCAGCGCTGCAACCGCCGCAACCAAGACTGAGGGCACAACAGAAAACAAACGAACCAGCAGAACCGAGGACACAAGCGCAAGAAGCGAAGACACCGCCTCTTCGGGAACAATCGCCAATTCCGACAGCCCCGAACTCTTCCCGCCTGTTCAAGGGAGAATGGGAGAGCCGGGAACCGGGCAGCACCTTTCAGATGGAATGCAGAATGTGCGGTCTACGGCAACCCTGGAGGCAACTGACGGGGTTCAAGAGCAGATTGAAAAATTATCCGACGAATATCCGGCAGTCAAGCTTTTGTTGCAAGCGGCCGATAGCGAAGAAGAAGCGATGGCGCTGCTTAACGAGGCTTTAGAGGAGATGGGAATCACCCCTCCTATCAACGTCTCGCATCCCAAGATGCCGGAAGCGATAAAAAATGCTTTAGCGAAAAAATTCGAAGAACTGGGTATGTCCTTTCCCGATGAGAAAGCGCAAGTTTTCACAGATCAGCTCGAAGCATTGAGAACAGTAGGAAATTATGCCGAATACATTGGAACGATTGATCCGACCGGAAAATCATTCAACGAAGGTAAAGGGTTGGAAAAGGTGATTGGCATTGTAGGCGCCGCAGGCGAGCTTGTCGACGGCATCCTCGATGAACTGAAAAGCGGAAGAGCCGGCGATAATATGGCCATTCTGGAGTTTCTTGAGTACATTGCCGAACTCATCGCAGATCTAAAAGGCATCCTGTCACAAATTCACATCGAAGACAGTAAAAAATCGGGAAAAATAGCAAGAGCGATAGTCGAACTCCAGTCGGAAAAACGGGAAGCTATCCTGAAAAGCACATTGACAACCATTAAAAGCATGAACTTAAAAGGACTTTTTGACGATCTTGGCGATACGATGAAAGTTCTTGGCCCGGTCCTCTCCGCAGCGATGATACTGACGGCGCTTCTCTTTCTTCCCGTAGCCCCTGTCGTGACTATTGTCATGGTCACATTAGCCCTGGCCATGCTGGGAAGTCAAGTAGCCCTTACAGAAACAGGAGTTATGGAAGATATTTTTGAATTTGCCAACGAACAGATCGGGCAGCTGGGAAAGAAAATGGGCATGTCCGAAGACCTTGCCCGGGTTCTTGTCTGGGTGGGCATTCTGGCCGGCATCATTGTCGCGACAGCCCTGTTGATGCTAGTGCCACAGGTCGGGCTGATGATACCAATGCTTGCGATGCCTATCCTGACGACTATAATCACCGAATCAGGTTTCATCGAAATAATCGTAAAGGCTTTTGCCGATGAAGTAGGGATGAGCGAGAAATTAGAAGCCATTCTGTCAGGACTGTTTACCGCGCTCATAACGGTTGTCCTCACAATCAGCATCGAAATCCTTGCCCTCATCCTGGCATTCCCTATCAAAATAATAAAAATAGCAGTGAAAGCCATTTTCACAGGAGGTGTTTCGCTCACGCTTGACGCCTTGAAAGAGATAGTTAAAAATATCGGCACGGTATTGGTAAAGGCGGCAATCACTTTAGTCAAAGCGATCTTCAAACTAATAACGAAGGTGCTTGCCATTATCACCAAAATTTTGACAAAAATTGCCCAAGCCGCACCCAAGCTGCTCAATGCCGCGCTGAAAACAGCTAAAAATGTGCTCAATGCCGTTAAAAAGGCCGTTCTCAAGGTAGCAAAAATTCTACCCGAAATTGGAAAAGCGCTTATCAACGCAGCCCAAAGCCTCAAACACAAACTGACAAACCACGCCGAAACGCTAAAAGCTTTCGGTGAAAAAGTTAAAACCAAAATTAAAAATATTATCGAGAACATAAAAAAACTTGATGACAAATTGACCAAGGTGCTTGAGAAGATCCACAAAGCCGTCCAGATTAGCGGGCAAGTGGCTCAAAGCGGATCCGATGCCGCGGCAAATGTGGGAATGGGCGCGATTACTATGAACATGGCCAAATTGACCGAAGAGCAGGCAGAACTCGACTACATTCTCACTTTGCTATCAGAATTAATCAAGTCATTGGAGTCGCTTATGGCCTCGTTGCAAGGAGGAGAAGGAGGAGAAGGTGTTGGAGAGTTTATGGCACAGATCAACAACCTCTCAGAATTATTTGAATCAATTATAGCCAGCATGTCTGGCATTACCGGAGACTTGGCCTCAAGCGCGATGGTCTAGCTCCGAAGTAAAAAGGAGGACATTTTTATGTCAGAATCAGAAATGCCAATCAATCCGGACAATCAACGTTCTATGGGACGTCACGTATCCGGAGATCAAGGTGTAGAAGGTATGGAAGCCTTCCTTGAAGAGCATGAACTTGAAGAAATAGCTTCACTGATGAAAACATTCACCGGCACGTCAAAAAAATCGGCCTCATCAGGCGAAACAGAAGAATCAGAGGAAACAAAAGAAGCTGAAAAGGAAGAAAAGGCAAGAGAGGGCCAGGGAGCGACAGTAGCCGAATCGCAGCAAAATCAAGGTGCGCAAGCCAGGGCCACAGCTAGGGCTGTAGTCGAGCACCTTTCCAATCCCGGTTCTCCCGGCAGGCCCAACCTTCCCCGTGACAACGGCGGAGATCCGAGGAGTATCCCCACCGACATAACAGGCACAGGCAACCCATGGCTCGCGGGCTCGCAGCTCACCGAGCTGTTCCTGGCGTTCTTTAACTTGGCTCCAATACTCATGCAAATCAAAATACAAGAAGTTAAAACGCAGGTGGAGTCGATGATGCAACAGATGGAAATGGCCATCGCATCCGCCGAACAAGCGTTTAAAGCCAAAAAACTGGAAGCGGAAAAACTTGTTCTGGACGCGATTGAAAAATTTGTGAGCGCAGCGATATCGATCGGGATGCTGACTCTTATCGTGGCCAATGAGCTCAAGAACCAAGCCGGCGACATGAATCAGATGAGCAAGGGGCCAGAAGGTGCCGGTCCGGATGGAGCGCCGGACGCGCCAAGCATGACAGCAACGGACTCGATGACAGGTGCCGACTCGACTGCCGCACAGACAGACGCTGCCGGACAGCAAGCCCCAGCAGCAAGCGTGGATGATGCCCAAAGTAATCTTCAAGACGCTCGCGGTCAAGCTACCAGAGACATCGCTCAAGACCGGGCTGATGACGCTAGTAGGGCCGATGACGCTGACAGGGCTGATCGCGCTGACGACGCTAAAAAGTCTGACGACGCTAAAAAGTCTGATCCAAGTAAACACATGAGGGACCAGCACAGGTTCGAGCATAGGACGCAGATGATGAATCAGGCGTTTCAAGGCATTGTGTCGGGTACGATTGCCCTGGCCAAGGCGCAAAAAACCATTGAACAGGGAAAAGCCGAATTCGCAAGCCAGCTGCTTTCCAAACAGGCTGATTTATACGAAAAGGCCACCCGCTATGCAGAAAGGGAAATAGAAGCGGCAAGCAAGCAGCTTTCCAGCTTGTTCAATGCGATGAACGAAATTGTCAAGGCCAACAAAATGTTCGGCCAAGGGATTCGTAGTACTTGAAGGAGATAATGTGAACATTGACCCGAACATCACTGAGCTATGGGCCAGTCCTGAAATTCAGGAGCTGATCCAAGAAGGCGAAATCGACGAGGCTAAGCTGAGGCTGCTTGGAAGCGAGGAGCTTGAGCAAAGCACCCTCGAGCAGTGGGATGGTCAATGGCAAGAAGGCGCCGTCGAAGCGGACTCCCCTTCTCTGACTATTCCAAACTACGATTTACTTCTATCGATGGTATCCGGGGGCGAAATTGCTCCTGAGAGTCTGACCGACGAGGCGATAAAAAGTTATCTGGACGACTCTCCCGAGTTTGCCGCGTTTTTAAACGAACAAAACATCGTTTCCGAAACCGATATTTATGAAAGCGTCAGACAAAAAATACTGGAAAACCCGGGTTCTACCTCGTCTGTTGAAACTCTTGCGGCAGCAGCTCTTGCCGAGACTATGGAAGGCGTTTTGCAAAGCACCGGCGATCCGGCTATAAAGGAGATGCTAGATGCCACCCGCGCCAAAATTCTTATCGCCAACAACCCTTCCGCCCAAGTGCTTATCGAGGCCATAGAGCAGGACTTAATCGCACAAGGGGTGCCGCCAGAAGAAGCCAAAAAACAAGCGATTGCCGAAACACTGGGCGAGCTCGATGCCCTCCTTTCTGAAGACGGAGTGGCCGCCTCGTTTCACAGCACTCATCCCGAAATGGACAATGCGATAGCCAGCCTCTTGATCAGTGAACTCGGAGGAACAGAGGAGGCTAAAAATTTCGTCAGAAACCTGACCGAAATCGTCGGCATCGAAACAGCTCTCATGGCGGCATTCGATAAAATGGCCGGGGTGGAGTCCGAAGAAGGGGTCGAAAGCATAAGCTTTGCAAAATACCAAGGCATATTGGGAAGCTCCCAAGAGCTGGTTGAAGCGGCAATGGCCCAAATCGACAAACTGCCCCTTCCCGGGAATCAAAAAACGGCGATACTCGAATTTATGAAGACAATCTCAGCAGCCTTGGCCGAGCTTGAAAAAGTCATGTCCGAGATCGAAATGGCCGATCTAAAGAGATCCAGAATAGAGATGAGAGCCGAAATCGAACGAATCAAATTAGAACTGAAGTCACAGCTCAAAGACATCCAGAAGACGCTCAAAAAAATTAAAAAGGCGAAGAAAAAAGGGGGAATCTTCGGCAAGTTGGGAAAAGTCGGCGAAATTATAGGACCGATCATAATAGCGCTCGTGGTTATCACCTTTGTCATCGTGGCAATTCTCATCATAGCCCTATCGATTATAACTGCTCCTATGGGCGGATTTATAATCGGCATCATTTTAATGACATTTCTGATAATGGCATTTGCCGCCTTTATCGCAGCCGTCGCAGTAAGCGAGGCTGGTAAAACGGACAAGATGTTTGACACTTTCATGGCAGCGGGCGAAGGAATGGGCCTCAGCGAGGCGGCGACCGCCGGAATTATCGCAGGTATAGCACTCGTCATCGGCATCCTCTTCCCTCCGGTATTGCTCGTAGTCGGGCCTGAAATGTTGGTACGGTCGGGGGCTTTTGGAATGGCCGCCGAGGAAATAGGCGGCAAGGTGGGAATGGACGAAAACCAGATCATGCAATTTGAAGGCGCCCTCAGAACTATTGGCTACATAACTGCCTCGAGCGGAGGAATGACCGGATCGCACACCTTCTTCGAGGTGTCTAAAAAAGACCAGGAGCGGCTCCTTTCACAAGTCAGCGTCAGTTCAGACAAACGCAACGTCGACAGCGCCTTCAGCCGCGTCGACGCCTACTCCAACGTCGGACTGACCCAAACGCTCAATCAAGCCGCCAGGACAAGCCCCGAGGCGCTTGAAGAGCGGCGCGAAGAGATGCAAAAGATGATCGCTATGCTCACCAAAATCATCGCTCAGATGAAGGATCTGTTAGTCGCTTTAATGGCAGGAGACCCGGGCGCGATCAATTCCGCCATTGAGGGCATGCAGACTCTTGCCGACGAGGGAATGTCCGGTTTTACCTTGACATCCAAAGACGAACAGCTTCTGCAGCCTATGGTTGAGGCCGGGGCGGAGACAGTGGCTGCCGCTTTGCCGGCGTTTCTCCCCTCCGAGAGCACAATAGAGGAGCAGCAAAGACAGCAGCATTATCTAGAATCGCAAGGGTTTTCATGGAGAAGGGAAGAGAAGCGGCTCAGGGCAAGAGAAATTTTAAGTTAGGAGGCAAATTATGTCTATGGATCCAATGAGCGGCGCAAACAGGCAAAACCCGATTCAACAGAACGTCGAGGCGCAGGATGCTGAAGAAATAAAGAAAGCGAGGCAGGAGTACGAAAACAATGAGTTTCGGGAAAGCTCAATCGGCAGAGCGGAGGAAGCGAGCACACCCAGCCATCTTGAACCTTCGAATCCGCAGCTGCCGCCGCCGGACGGGGACTTGGTGGCTGAGCAAACCCGTACCTCAAACCTCCAAAAAGAGGACCTCACCGATCAAGTCATCCTCGATGAGCTGACCAAATATCCCCAATTCAAACAATTGCTCGACGCTCAGAGTTTCCTCTCCCAAGACAACATAATCGACCACGCCCGGCAAGTGATGCTCAACAACTCGAATGACAATTTGGATTTGGCAGCCCTTGCAGGCAAGGCGCTGTCGGATAAAATCAGCGAAGCCGCAAGTCTAGAGGGCAGCATCGCCCTTAAGGAGATGGCAAACGATCTCAAGGCCGAGCTGCTATTTGAAAACCACCCTACGGCAAAAATCTTGGCCGAATCCATCAAAAACGATTTCATCGCCGAGGGAAAAAGCCCTGAAGAAGCCGAAAAGCTGGCCATGCAAAAAGCTGTTGACATGATCCAGTCCAAATTCGACGGCAACATCGCATCGGCGAGTCCGAAAATCGACAAAGCGATCGCCACACTTTTGGCCGCCGAGCTTGGAGGAACAGAGGAGGCTAGAAATTTCGTCGCCAATCTGACTGAAATCGTGGGTATGGAAGGAGCTCTAATGGCGGCATTCGACAAGATGGCCGCGGTCCAGTCCGACGAAGGGGTTGAAAGCGTCAGCTTTGCAAAATACCAGGACATGATCGGAAGCTCACAAGAGCTGG
>SLFE01000245.1 GCA_007124415.1 Waddliaceae bacterium
CCTCCTCCTCATAGCCGGAGCGGATCAAAGAGTCGTGAAGCTCACGGGAAGAACTGGCGGCAAGATGGTCGACCCAGTCGAAAAGGCGCGTGCTTGTCATGACATGAAGATCGTGGTTAAGCCTTTGAAGCCCGCTGTGGGCGTCAAGGCATTGATCCAAAATCTTCATCGCGAGATTTTCGGCATCGGGCTGCCTTTTCCACATAAACTGTTCGTTGTAGTCGTCCATAGTCTTCCTTACATAAGCAGGGCGGGTTCTTCGATTGTCTGAAGTTTTCCTTTTCCGAAAATATACACAAGCGAGGGATGGATCATCCTGCAAAGTTTTCGGAAACTTTCTCCGTGATGAATGAGATAATCCACTTCTTTGAGGGTGGTCAATATATGAATCAATTCCGGGCAGGGGTCTTTGTCGCGCAGATAAAGGATAAGATCGCGGCCGCCCTGCTTGCAGCTTCTTATCGATTTCAATAGGTCGGCAGAAACTTCGGTACCCTCATCGATTCCCAGCAAAACCACATCCCTTCCGTTCAAAACTTCTTTCAGCGCATAAATGTGCTGGTCGTCGAACACTTTGTTTTCGACATCCTCTTCTAAAAGCCTTTTGGCAAGCGCCTGAAGCGTAATCCTGGCGCATCCGAGCTCCTCTACCGCAAGCCCCGCGGCAATGTTGGCCATACGGCAGGCATCGGAGAGAGGAAGTCCGTTTGCCAAAATGAATGTGATCACGGCCAGCACAGTATCGCCCGCTCCGGTCACGTCTTTGACTTTTCTGATTGCGACCGGAAAATCCTGACGATTCCCCTCTTTATCGAAAAGAGAAAGCCCCTTTTCCGAACGGGTGATGATAAGCCGGTCGCACTTCGAGCTGCTCAAGACGTTTTTGGCGATCAAATCCAGATCCGCACGGGCATCCAGTCCTGAAACGGCAACGGCCTCGGAAAAGTTCGGTTTGATCAAAGTCGATCCTGCATATTTTGAAAAGTCGATCCCTTTCGGATCGGCGATGACAGGAATACCCAGACGCCGCGCAAGGCCGATCAACTCAGCGAGGAGGGTATCGGTCAAAAAGCCTTTTCCGTAATCGGAAATGGCAACGACTGAGACATCATCTAAAAGTTTTGGCAGCGCCTCGATTACCTGCTGCTCCATCTGTTCAGGCAAGAGGGCGTCTTCTTCATAATCAATCCGCACCATCTGCTGGTTGGCGGCGATGATACGGTTTTTGACAGGGGTTTTGTAGCAGCTCTGGACCACGCAACCATCCACTAAGACCCCTTCTTCTTTTAGGGAGTCAAGCAGCTTCTCTCCCGAATCGTCCGATCCCAGACGCCCGACAGCAGCGACCTCCATGCCAAGAGACCTTAAGTTCAAAACAACATTGCCCGCTCCGCCGGGCCGCTGCTGCACGCTTTCGACTTTGACGACAGCGACAGGGGCCTCGGGAGAAATGCGCCCCGCCTGCCCTAAAGTGTAGGTGTCAAGCATAAAATCGCCGATCACCAGCGCTTTTTTGGGGGAAATTTTGTTAAAAATGCCTGATAAATTCACTCGCCTACCAATACTTGTTCAAAATTAAATAGTCGCTTACATATTCTATAACAGCCTCGTTAAAAGGTGTAAACCTTAGGTCTTCGCCGAAGGCGTTTTTCAGCTTGTCCATGTCGGCGGCCGTATAATTCTGATATTTTCCCACAAGATCGTCCGGCATGGCTGCAAACTCGATCTCTTCGGGCCGCTGCATCCCTTCAAAAACCGCCTTTCCGAGATCAAGCCAGGTATTGGGCTCGCCCGTTCCCAGATTATAGATGCCGAAAACCTCCCTTTTCAACAGATCGGCCGTAATTCTTGCGGCATCCTTGACATAGATAAAGTCGCGCATCTGCCCCCCGTCGGAATATTTTTCGGGTTCGGAAGACTTAAACAGCCGTATTTTTCCCGTGGATTCGATTTGTTTGACAAAGTGCAGAATCGCAGAAGACATCCGCCCCTTGTGATACTCATTGGGACCGAAGACGTTGAAATATTTCAATCCGCAAACCTTGTCCAAAACTCCCTGGGTTTTCAGCCACAGGTCGAACATATGCTTCGAGTAGCCGTACATATTCAGAGGGCGCAGTTCATCTAGCTTATCCTCGTTGTCGGAAAACCCCTGACTGCCCGAGCCGTATGTGGCGGCCGACGAGGCGTAGACAAAGCGGTGGCCGTTGTCGATCGCATACTCGGCAAGGCGCATGCTGAAGCGGTAATTATTTTCAAAAAGGTAGGAAGCGTCGTTTTCAACCGTACTTGAGCAAGCCCCCAAATGGACAAACGCCTCGATAGCCGACTCCTTTCCTTTCAGCCAGGAAAAAAGCTCGTGCTTCGAAATCATCTCGGCATATCGTTTGCCCACGAGGTTTTTCCACTTTTCGCCGGTTTTGAAATCGTCGACGACAATGATATTGGAGTATCCCCGGTCATTCAGCGCCCTGATCACACCCGAGCCGATGAATCCGGCCCCTCCCGTTACGACAATGTATTGATCTTTGTACAACTCCATTCTTCACTCCTCAAATACTGCCATTTTGCCTGTTTTCCCTCTAATTTTGAAGTATTTATTTATGCCGCGCCTTGACAATAAAACTACATTTGTAGTAATATAGTGTTTAATCATTTTTATAAGGAGCTGATTATGACAAAAAGGGCATTTGGAGAATTGGAATCGGAGATTCTCTACATCTTAAAGTCGGGAACCAGGAAAACCGTCAAAGAGGTCCACAAGGAGCTCGGAGGCCAGGACAATTATAATACCGTCATGACCGTGATGAGCCGCCTGGCCAATAAAAACAAGCTGGCAAGGGAAAAGAACGGGCTGCAATACGAGTATTGGATTGTTGACCCGTCAACATCCTACACTTTCTTCGAGAAAGTCAGGGAAAAATTTTTCGGAGCCAAAACCTCGGTAATTGTCTCCCATCTTATAGAATCGGCAGATGACTTGACAGACCAGGATCTCGACGAGATGGAAAAACTCCTTAACAAAAGAAGGTCTTCCAACAAATGATTTCCAATCCCCTCTATCTCATTTCCTTGCTTGTCGGCTCCTGGCTGGCCTTTTTTACTGCGGCAGCCGTTATCGATACGGCAATTTTTATCTTCGGAATTAAAAACCGGAGGTTAAGGTCGTGCCTAAGGTTCATTCCTTTCATCAACTTGCCTGCCGATCTTTTTTTCAATTGGTTCAACCCATTGAGCTGCGGCAGCTGCCTGCAAAACCTGATTCTTCAGATATCCCCTCCCCAACTGAAAGAGTATCTAAACGCAAACGAAATTTCTCTTATGAACTACTTAGCGCCTGAATACGCAGCCCCCCTTTTCACAGCCCTGTTTTTTCTGCTTTGTCTGGCAACAGTCTTTTTTGTTGTACAAACGACCTACCGGGCAATCCGCTCGATTCGTAGTTGCCGAGTTCTTAAAGAAAATAGCCGGATATTCAAGCAAAAGATCATCAGCCGCCGCCTCGAATCCACTCTGAAAAGAAGAAGGGTCCGCATCTATGTCAGCGCCGCGGTTGCCAGCCCGACAGCCGCTCCGTTCAGCTCTCTGTTTTTACCTGAAAGCGTCGTCCGCATGGCCTCGCAGCAAGAGATAGAAGCTATAATTGCCCATGAACTTGAGCATATTCTCTGGCTAGACCCAATTTCCCGGATCATAATACATATAATTGCATCAATTTTTTGGTGGGTCCCTGTAAAAAGCTGGATGGAAAAATTTGAGCAGGAGCAGGAGATGGCCTGCGATTGCAGCATAAGGAAATACGGCTTCGACGCGGAAACTTTGGCTTCGGCCTTGCTCAATGCCGCCAAGCAGGCAAAGGCTTTTCCCAGCGCGATCCTTTGCCGCTTATCGGGCAAAAGACACTTAGTTGTCGCCCGTATCCGAGAGCTTCTAGGCTATCAGCTAAACACAAAAGAAAAGCTCAAAATATCAGCATTGTTAATTGCAGGCATGGGATTTTTCTTAATGATCTTCTGCCTTTTGTAAGTAAAAATTTTTAACCCATAATACTACATTTGTAGTACTTATAACCTGAAAAACCCAGGCTTAAATCTTGATTTACGCCTATAAATACTACACTTGTAGTAGTTAATAAATAAGGAGAATAAAAGATGATAATCAATAATCAATGCAGAGAACCGAGCTACACTCGGAATATCGAAGAAATCCAAAAACAACTGCCGCTTGATACCCCGGAGCTGATGCAGCTCGTTGAGATCGACAGGGGCGAGCCGGGAGCCAACATGACGACCAAAGGTCTTGTCGCCGTGCTCAAAAACACTGAGTCCTACATTTTTGAAAAGGGAGTTTTTAAACAGTCGCAAGAGCTGTATCCGATCGATCTGGAGGAAAGAGCCACGTCCCCTCTTCATGTCCAAGTCCCCGACTATCTGGAAGTCGAAGCAGTCTGGGACAAGACGCCGCAAAAAGACTGCGAAAATGTTTTCGGAGACACCGTTCGATTGTTTGTC
>SLFE01000205.1 GCA_007124415.1 Waddliaceae bacterium
CTTTTTTCCCAGGATGTTAAATCACACGGCTCTCCCAAATCGATGTCCTGTTCAAAAGAGGCGTAGTGGCTGTAGAGCCCCGGTTGGATCGCCGACTGGGGCGCTCCGCTGCCTCGAAATCTTTTGGGGCGGTCGGCCGTCGCTAGAAGCAATGGAACCGCTGAGTAGCAAGCTTCCATGGCCGCGGGAAGAAGTTCGGCTGCGGCCGTTCCGCTTGTCGTCAAGACCGCGACGGGAAGTCCTGTCGCTCTCGCCCTCCCCAAAGCAAAAAAGGCCGCCGACCTCTCTTCGCACCAAAAGTATTGCTTAAGCTCAGGAAACTGCTCCAGCGCCTGAATCAATGGAGCGTTCCGCTTTCCGGGGCAGAGACAAAACTCCCGTACGCCCGAAGAAACGATCTCTTGCAGAATTTGATGCACCCATTTGTCAAGCAAGAGAAAAGACCTCCTTCACCGACCTGATTTTTCTTTGGACCTCGTCCCATTCGTTTTCGAATTCGCTTTGAGGAACCACTCCGCATCCCGCGCCGACGGCCATCCCTTCCCCGCTCCATTGGATCCCGCGTATCGCCACGTAAAAAGCGGCCTCGTCGCCGCCTCCCCGAACATAGCCGACCGGCGCCCCATAACGTCCTCTATCGGCCTTTTCCTGATAAGCCATGAGCCACTTCATCCCTTCCGGCTTCGGAAAAGCTCCCAATGCCGGAGTGGGATGCAGCGCCTTGACAACGGACTCGTACTCAACCTCGCCGGCCGACTCAACTTCAATAGGCGTTAACAAATGGACAAGCGTTCCCAGATCAAGAATCTCCATTGCACCTGTACGCACTTCCCCGTATGAAGAAAGCGATTCACAAATACCCTCGACCACCTTGCGATGTTCGTCGAGCTCTTTGGGGTCTTGCTTAAAAGCCTCAAGCGATTCATGCTGTCCCAAAGTTCCTGCGCATGCTACCGTTTTCAACTTGGATCCTCCCCCTTTTTCCACCCGATAAAGAAGCTCAGGAGAGGCGCCCAAAACCCCTTCGCCGTTTTCCCAGAAACCGTAACAATAAAGCGGCAGCTCCAAAGCCGACCGAAATAAGCTGACGAGCAGATGGTGAAGCAAAGCAGGACTTAAGATCTCATCGGTTCTCTCAAATACATAAGGAACCCCCTTGCATAATTCCCCACTCGAAAATCTTTCTTGAAGGTCGTCGAATCCCCAGCGAAAGAGGTCGCTGTCTGGCGGCGTCCACTTAAGTGAACAGGGTCGATCGATCTTCCGGCAAAGCTCTTCCAAAAAGGAAGCGACGCTCACCTCAAAACAAAACTCCTGCTGAAACCACGGGGTTTGCGTCTTCAAAAAAAAATCGGGAAAATAAAAAGCGGGCTTGGACTCGTCCTCAATCTCCTTCATCCACTGCCTTTCGCCGAATCCCACCAGCAAACGGCCATTGTCGAGGCTTATGACGGTTCCCGAGTTAAAAAACAGATCCAAAAAAGGCTGCAGCATTTGACGCTCCCCTCCAAACAAGGAACAGATCTTATGCCTTTAGCCGATTCTTTTCAAGAAAAACTTACAACCACTCTGATCCTTGCTTGTATATGCAACCAAAAATGAACGTTTGTCCTTTTTCTCTATACAATTAAGTTCGACAATTTTATATATTGCAAATATTCAATAATCATTTACTAAAATCATTGATTGATTTATGATTTTATTTATCAAAAAACAAATTTAAGAGTAATATATGAATATACAAAACAACAAACGCTCTAATAATGGCGAGTTGCCCTTGCAGCCGCAGCAAAAAATACAGAAGGTCGAGCCTCCTCCCATTAACGCCCTCCCCATAGAGATGATCACACATATATTCAGTTTCTTAGATATACACGACCTAGTGAAAGCATCTCTAGTCAATCGCGATTGGCATCAGATTGCAACCTATGACGGACTCTGGAAGGCGATTGCCTATAAGTTAGGGTTGCAAGAATTAGACAACATGGCAAGTTTTAAAACCCTGATTTCAGACACAGACATCAAGATACAAGAATCATCATCCAAATTTGGCGCGTTAATCCCCAACCATTTTACACAAAAGCCCAGAACTATCTCTAAGTTGCAATATCTTTTTGCATGGAGTTTAAGCCTAGGAAAGAAAAATTGTTTACCTTGTATAACGAATTTTAATCAAAATACTTCAACTAATCCTTTTACATACCTAACACTTTATACTGCTTTTAATTTCTTGAAACTATGCACATATGGGGATAAGTTATTGGCGGAGTTTGTTATCAGTCATAATATCATTGATGTCTGGAGGCAAATCGCTCAAAAAGCCGGCATTCAGGTGAATATCGATCAAAATCTTGCATTGCAATTCGACTCAAGACTTATCAACTCCTGGTTTAATCAATGGATGAATTCGAACCTGAACAGTCTCCAACAGGTTGAAAATCTTGAACTTAAAAATCTAGGGTTGATTATGCTGCCTGACGGACTGCAACGCCTGGAAAATCTAAAAGAGCTAGACATAAGCGAAAATTCGCTCCACTTGATTCCTCACTGGATCGGCAATCTGACAAAACTGGAGCATCTGATTGTTAATATGAATAAACTCTTCTTCCTTCCCGATTCAGTTCGAGAGTTGAAAAATCTAAAAGTACTGCACCTTTATAACAATAACTTCACCAAGCTGCCAGAGGTCATTAAAGACCTAACTAATCTGGAGACTCTCGATTTTGGATTCACCCCAATTACTAAAGTTCCGGACTGGATCGGAAATTTATCATTACTCAAGGACCTTGCGTTTCCTTATGCTCCCGTAGAACAATTTTCGAAATCGGCAGGTCAACTAAAAAAACTTGAAAGACTGGATCTTTCCCACACAAAACTCGCCTCGCTTCCCCCTTGCCTTCTCAAAATGGAGAACTTGTTCAAACTTACAATAAACCCTTCACTTTGTCCTGCGGCCACTGATTTGCCGCCTCATTTAAAAAAACTACGGATTCGCATCGACGGAAATGAAATGAGCGCACAGGATCTGCAGCTTTTCAAGCAATTACCTCCTCGGAGAGGAGATATTAAGGTCACAATATTGTATGAATAAAAATAATAATTTCTTGAATAAACTAATCTTAAGAAGCAATTTACTTATTTTAATATAATTATGAATATACAAAACAACAAGCGTTCTAATGATGGCGAGTTGCCTTTGCAGCCGCAGAAAAAAGTACAGAAGATCGAGCCTCCTCCCATTAACGTCCTCCCCTCGGAATTGCTCATGCATATATTCAGCTTCCTGGAAATCGCCGACCTTATGAGGGCATCTCACGTCAATGAATATTGGTCTCAGGCGGCAAACAGCAACGTGCTCTGGAAGCCGATTGCCGAGATAGTAGGCTATCGACTTTTGGACGCTGGAGGAAGCTTTAAAACCCAGATTTTACCCGAACACATAAGGTTAGTGAAAAAGTTCAAAGAAATTGAGAAAGATGTATTGCATTTGAGAGCGTTAATCCCCAGTCATTTGATGGAAAAACCAAAAACTGTTTCGAAGCTAAAGCATCTCAGTGCATGGAGGGCAGCTCTTCATTCCAAAACTCTAGTTGATTGTATTGGGCATTTTACGCAAAACACTCCCGAGTCTATTATATCCATTATGCAAAGGAGGCAATTGTCCACCGATGATCACTTGAAACTGGCGGGCTACGTAATGAGCCAAAATATCATTCAAGTCTGGGATAAACTCGCCTTGGCAGCACAAATCCCGCATCAAATGCCAAATAATCTTGAAACATGCTGCGATCCAAAAGTTGTCAACTCGACTTTTAGCCAATGGATAGATGATCACCTGAACGATCTTCATCAGGTTGAAATTCTTCAACTTACGAATCTAGGGCTGATCGTGCTGCCTGATGGGCTGCAACAACTGAAAGATTTAAAAGTGCTGAACATAAGTAAAAATTTGCTCCACTCCCTCCCTGAATGGATCAGTAATCTGACAAATCTTGAAACGCTGCACCTTTACAACAACCACTTCACCTACCTGCCTGAGGACATAAAAGACCTGAATAATCTGAAGGAGCTAAATTTTGGATACACCCAAATTACTGAAATTCCGGACTGGATCAGCAATTTATCTTTGCTCGAGGAACTTGCATTCCCTTATGCTCCCGTTAAACAAATTTCGCAATCAACTGAACAACTAAAACAACTGGAAAAACTAGATCTTTCCGAAACAAACATTACCTCACTTCCTTCTAGTCTATCCAAAATGGACAGCTTGTCAAAACTTACAATAACCACTTCACTTTGCCAACAAACCACCGAGTTTCCGCCTCAATTGAAAAAACTGCGGATTCGTATCTACGGAAACGAAATCAATATGCGCGATCAGCGGCTGTTTGAGAAATTACGTCGCAGAAATGATTTTGAAGTCAAAATACGACATGACTAAAAACGGCTCAATTAGAAAACAACGGCCTATTACTACGGTTTTTTTGCATTTAAAATAATTAAC
>SLFE01000099.1 GCA_007124415.1 Waddliaceae bacterium
ATGAGCAGCAAAAACGACTGGGCCAATATGATCAGGCTCAAAGAAAACGACGAGGTCAAATTTGTGATCTCAGGCGAAAACGACTACGACTACGCAAAAGACATCGTCAAAAAATACAACCTCCTCTCCAAATGCCGCGCGGTCCTTTTCTCGCCTGTATTCGACGAAATGGACGCCAAAAAATTGACCGAATGGATCCTTCGCGACAAGCTCGGCGTCCGCCTCAACCTCCAGCTCCACAAATTCATATGGGACCCGCAGACAAAAGGAGTGTAGCATGGAAAAAGCCGACGCGATTGTTCTGCTGAGCGGCGGGCTTGATTCGGCCCTGATGTTGGCCATGCTCTCAAAGAGCGGCAAAAAAATTATGGCCCTCAGCTTCGATTACGGGCAGAGGCACAAGGTCGAACTGGAATACGCCAAGAAGCTGGCCGGCCATTATAAGGCCCTGCACCGCATTTTTCAAATCGATCCCCGGGCCGTCGCATCGCCCCTCGTTTCAAGCGCCTCGATTCCGAAAGACAGAACCCTTGTCGAAATTGAGCAAGCAGGCCCCTCTCCGACCTACGTCCCCGCAAGAAACACAATGTTTCTCTCCTTCGCACTCGGCCAGGCCGAAATAAGAGGAGCAAAAGAAATCCACTTCGGCCCCAACGCCCATGACAAGTTCGGCTATCCCGACTGCTCCCCTGAATACATTGCCGCTTTTCAAAACCTGCTGAACATAGCCTCCCCAAAAGGGCCAAAGCTTGCCGCTCCCCTCATTCACATGACCAAAAAAGAAATCCGGGAAAAAGCCGAAGAGCTCAACGTTCCGATCGACCTCACCTTCAGCTGCTACGACCCGACCCCCGAAGGACGGCATTGCCTCCGTTGCGACGCTTGCGCGATCAGGTTTTCTATTTCCGCTTCAAATGAAACTCTTCCTTCATACTGTACAAGACCGGGACGATAAAAATCGTAATCATAACGATGACCATCCCGCCGAATGAAGGTATGGCCATAGGTATCATAATATCGGCCCCCCGTCCCTTTGACGTCAGAACTGGAATTAAAGAAATCAGGGTTGTCACCGATGTAATAAGAGCGGGCCTTACCCTCCATATCGAATACTCGGTCACGACATCTCGAACATCTCCGACCGTATCGAACGGTTTCCTTTTCTTCCCGATATCGATACCCGTCGCCAATAAAACGCCATTGTCAGTTGCGATTCCAAAAAGCGCCAAAAATCCCACCCAGATGGCCACGCTTAAATTGATTTGATGCATCTGAAAGAGGTCGCGCATATTCACTCCGAATACCGCAAAGTCCATAAACCACGGCTGGCCGTAGAGCCATATCATGATGAATCCCCCCGACCACGCTGCGAAAATGCTGGAAAATATAATCAACGATGTCAATACAGACTGAAATTGAAGATAAAGAAGGAGAAATATGGTGACTAAAGTAATCGGGAGAATAAGCCTTAACCGGCTTTCGGCTCTAACCTGGCTTTCAAAAGCTCCGGCGAAAGTATAAGAAACATTTTCACCCAAATGAAGCTCGCCGGAAGCTATTTTTTCCTCCAAGAACTCTTTTGCCGCCTCAACGACATCGATTTCGGCATATTGGGGCTTCTTGTCAAAAGTTAAATATCCGACCAAAAAACTCTCTTCGGTTTTAATGACCTGCGGTCCTTTGATATATTCAATATCCGCAAGTTGTTCGATGGGAATCTGAACACCGCCTGAACCGGGCACTAAGATCTTGTTTAACTTTTCAATCTGATCCCTTAACTCTCGTAGGTAGCGAACCCTTACAGGATAGCGCTCTCTTCCTTCTACGGTTGTTGTAATTCTTTTCCCTCCGATCGCAACTTCAATAACCTGCTGAACATCTGAAACTTTAATTCCGAAGCGGGCAAGAGCCTCCCGATTTAACTGAATCTCAAGGTAGGGCTTAGAGATAATTCGATCAGCTACGACTGTCTCGGGAATGATCTCCGGCATTTTTTTAAGCTCCTCTTCCATTGCGATGCCGGCCTCTTCGATGGCCTCAAGATCAGGCCCCCTGATTTTGATTCCCAATGCAGCTCTCATGCCTGTTTGCAGCATGATCACCCTGGTAATTATGGGCTGCAGTTTAGACGAAGCTGTGGTTCCGGGAAATTCAGACACGACCACTATCCGGTCCCAAATATCATCAGTACTTTGGATTCCCTTCCAGTAGTCTCTTTCCTCGTTGAGATCGGGATCGAGCTCGGGCCTCCAGAGCCTAAACGGCATGCCGTAGCTATCGGAAATCAAGCGGTTATTGTCATCTCTAAGAAATTTCCCTTGCACTTTGTAGGGTTTGCCGTCGTCTGCAGGCAACGGATTTCCATCAACGTCCCTAAAATAATCGACTTCCGAGGGATCGAAAGCAAACAATTGAACGCGTCCTTGAGCATCTGTCAAAAATTGTGAATTGTATTGAATTGTTGTTTCAATCATGGAAAGCGGAGCGGGATCAAGCGAGCTTTCAACTCTGCCGATTTTTCCGACCGCAGTCACAACTTCCGGAATTTTGGAGACTTCCTCGGTTTGTTTTTCGAGAATCTCGGATGCTGCCGAAATTGAGGCATGAGGCATTGTCGAAGGCATGAGCAGAAATGTTCCCTCGTCAAGTGGAGGCAAAAATTCCCTCCCCAGACCGGGAAACGTCTTGTTAATCGACGATACAATAAAGGATTCTTGAACTATGCGCGGCATCCAACCAGTTAAAACCGAAGCCCCCTGCCAGGCTAGCAGCCCCCAGCAAATCAGAAAGACCGGCAAAACGAGAAACGCCTTCTTCCATTCAAGCGCAAGTTGTAGCAGATAGGGAAAGGCAAAGCGAAAGAGATTGAAAATCACAAGCAATCCAATTATGAGACCGCCGACAAACACCAGATTTCGGATAAGCCCTTTGTCGAAACCGAGTGGCATCCAAAAGGTTGCGAGAAAATAAATAACGATAGCAATGACTACCCAGTTTAGAATATCGCTTAACAATCGCTTTCTTTTGGGAATAGGCCTCAAAATGTAATAAGCGACAGTCGGCAATATGACAAATGCGATAAACGATGAAGCGACAAGAGCAAATGTTTTCGTAAAGGCTAATGGCCTGAATAACTTTCCCTCGGCAGCCATCATCGAAAAAACGGGAAGAAAACTGACGATCGTGGTGGCGATCGCGGTAAAAATAGCGCCGGACACTTCGCGCGACGCTTCATAGATCAGATCCAGACGACTTTTCGTGCCGTCCGACTCGGAAAGTTTGTTAAGGATATTTTCGCAAAAGACAACGCCGGCGTCGACCATGACTCCTATCGCAATAGCGATGCCGACAAGTGAAACGATATTAGCGTCGACCCCATAGGTTTTCATAAAGATAAAGCAGATCAAAATCGCAAGCGGAAGAGTGGCCGATACCATAAGCGAATTGACAAAATGCCTCAGCATGAACAAGATGACAACGACAGTCACGAGGATTTGCAAGGCGAGGGTGTCGCTGAGCGTTCCTAAAGTTTCATGTATGAGTTCGGTGCGGTCGTAAAAAGGGACGATCTCAAGGCGGCTGACAGTGCCGTCCGGCAATGTTTTTTGAGGAAGAAGGGGCTCGATTTCTTTTATTTTTTCCTTCACGCTCTGAATAGCTTCCAGCGGATTAAATCCATACCTGACAACCACGACGCCGCCGACAGCTTCGGCCCCATCCTTGTTTAAAACCCCCCGCCTCAAAGCCGGTCCCAGTGCCACGTGGGCGACATCTTTGACGAAAATCGGGGTGCCGTCAACAGACTTGATGACCGAGTCTTCCAAATCTTTAACTTCCTTGATAAACCCGATCCCCCTGATGACATATTCCACGTTGTTGACATCAATGGTCCGGGCTCCCACATCCAGGTTCGCCCCTTTGACAGCATTGAAGACGTCGTTCAAAGTAATATTGTAGGCCCGAAGCGCATCGGGATCGACATCAACCTGATACTCCTTGACAAAGCCCCCGACCGAGGCCACCTCGCTGACCCCTTCTGCGGCAACCAGCCCATAGCGCACAATCCAGTCCTGAGCGCTCCGAAGTTCATCAAGATCCCACCCCCCTGTGGGATTGCCCTCTTCATCCCGGCCCTCGATGGTGTACCAAAAAATTTGCCCCAACGCGGTCGCATCCGGCCCCAGAGTTGGCGTCACGTCGGGCGGAACCGTCCCTGCGGGCAGACTATCCGCTTCCAGTCGATGTTCGGTCATGCTTTATCTCCCATGGCTTGCGTGATCGCAGGGTCGGCCCTAAGCTCTAATTGGCTGTTGTCATACATCCTATAGTGTAGGGTATTGTCCGAGGAGATTCGCCATGCCCAGCCTACGCCCCCCGGCTGTTGCCGGCCAGTTCTACCCCCAGCGCAGCCAGGAGCTGGAGCTCATGGTCGATGATTTTCTGGCCGGGGTAACTGCCAAGACCAGCGTTTGCCCCAAGGCCATCATCGTCCCCCATG
>SLFE01000180.1 GCA_007124415.1 Waddliaceae bacterium
AGTAAGCAAGAACCTTGCCAACGGGATAAGAAGAGCTTTTTTAAAGAAAATATCTTGAATTGCGCGCCTAGATGCGGGTTCAACAGGCTTTATCTTAATACTTACTGGGCTCGGCTATGCAGACTACGTTGCAGCTTTTCCCTGGGGCATCCGACAGGTCTTTCGCCTGCAGCATTCGGCGCAATTGCTCACGCATGAGGTTTTTCCGCATCTGTTTCAGCTTTGGAAAACTTGCCAATCGAATCTTTCGCGCCTTCAACGCTCAATTGATTACCCGTCAAATCAAGCGTCTCAAGTTCCTTGTGCGGTGCAACAAGTAGAGTTGATATATTCAAATATCTATTAATCAGAGATATGCAAAAAGTTATGCAGAATGCAGGGCCCGGCCCCACTGTCCTGCTCTTAAAATTCCATCTTCTCTATGGCATTTAGGATCTGTGATTCGAGCTCATGCGGTTTAGCGTCGGGATTAGTGACCATTACCTCTGCAAGAGTAAACCGCAAAATAGTAAAGAATCCAGCAAGCTTATCTATGGTTTCAGGATCCTCCAATCCGGGATTAATCCTCATTTTAGTATTGCCGATGATAACAAGATTTGACATTGGAAATCCAAAACTCCCTTTACAGAGGAGGGTAATCTCCTGATCGCGTGCAAATTCAATGATCTTGTTGCACAATGCAAACATAATTTTTTCATTTCCTCCGGTCTTAATGTCGAGAAAAACCGAACGATAGTCATTCATTTCGGCTATTTCTACAGGTTTTACTTCACCCTCTTCTGCAATTATCCCTTTCGGCAATCCGTCATATAGCCGCTTTGTGTTTTCCATTAAAAGCAGCCTCATTTGATCCATGCTGTCGCCTCCACAAGCTTGAAGATGGGTTAATCCCTGATAACTCAAACCTTTCTGACGGTCGTCTTCACGATTCATAAAGGTGTTGAATTTTTGAAATCTTTCTTTTTTGTTGAGGGTGGTCGTCACTCCTCCGTAATAGTTGTCCATTCCAAGCATATCAAATTTTTGAGCGCTTCTAAAAAACACGACATTCAATTCACCCTCATTAATCAGCTTTTGTATTTTCTCGTTTTTTAAAAAGACCCGCATCTCATCGGAACGCTCAAGATCAATCGTTGTATCAATAGCGACAGTGAAATTCTCAGCAAACAAACCCTCATCATACATCTTAAGCACCTGCGACGCGATATCCTCTGTATGGTACTCTCTTCGTTCTGTGGATATATTGTGGTGGAATTCGCATACATACAAATCAAGAGCATCAGGTTTGACATCTACGAATTGATCACCGTCATACTTATAGCGCCCATAGCATTCCACATTCCGCAAGGCTCCCACTTCCTCATAATAGGTATCATCTAAATAGGCAACATTCAGATCATTCGACCCTTTCTGTTCTTCAACGGCAGTCAAAATGCTCGACAAACAACGCATGCCGGAGGCTTTCAAAACTATCTCGGGTTCCCCGAGTTCTTGAGGTATGACGGGATTGTCGCCGGACGTTAACTTGGCCGCCGCATGCTTGGCAAAGTCTTCACCGCCATATCCATGCTTTAACGATAAGACACCCAGGATATTTTTGAGCTCTTGATGGATCAGCTCAATTTCATTGATAAACGCCTCCTGGTCTTTTCGCTTAAACTGCGCGTTCGCCATTGAATTCAGCATTCGAAAGTATGACATTTGAAGCAAATCGCGAAGGCCCTCATCCTTAAAAGCCTGGTCGACAGGATGCTCTTTCAATCCTTCAAGAAGGCGGCATGTGGCCTCCGGATAAACTTTCAGGTACGGGGGTATATTATCACCTTTGGATAGATTGCGAAATTTTTCAAAGGTCGGTTGTTCGAGAAACTTCGTGAAATCCGAACACACTTCGGGAGTCTTTGCACCCTTTGTTGCTAGTACCGCAAGCGGAATTAACATTGAATCGAGAACGTCTTCAACATCTCTATTTGCAGCTGTAAACTGCAAATGCGCGAGCTCTTCGGGACTGGGAACGTAACCGCTGCTCTTTATAAGTGATTTTAGTTGATCTCGGGTTTTGAGGCGCACATCAGACATATTCACATAAAATAAATGCGCTTCATGAAATTCCTCAAAAGCAATTGGGACTAGTTTATCCCTTTCTGACTCCTTAAGTTTTTCAGCTAACAGATTCTCAAAAATTTCCTTTTTTTCATTAATATCTTTTCCCTCGGGAAATTGAGTAAAATCAACAACTCTATTCTCAAAGCGACGTATGGTGTCATCATTTTTTACCCAATCAACAAGCCTATCGAGGTCTTCTTCACTCGAGATGTCAAAACACATCCCTTCATCGGAAAACTCCCGCACAAAGGCGTGTTTAAACTGCGGGCCTGACACCAGGTAGGTCTCACCCCATGTACAAGGAGTGAAATCTTTTTCCATCTTCAACGCATCAAGAGTCACCCTTAAAATCTTATTATCATAGTTCCTGTAATACATGCGCTCTTGGTCAGTTACCGGGGTGTATTGCAATTTTTCCGAGTCATGCAATGCCGCCCCTTTTACAAAGGCATTCATCACCAAGAAGCTCAACATCTTTTTTGCCTCATCAGAAACCCGTCCCTCCCCCTCGACTGCATGCTCAAAAAGTATTGCTTGATTAAGATGCCAATCCCGCGATAACGGATCGATTTTTACAGAACCAAAGCCGGCCAACAGGCTGCTTTCATCCAGATAATCTAAGCTAATAGCACTTTCAAGCGGAGTCACTCCGTTCCGATCCACTAGCTCTAGGTTGGCGCCATAGTCAATCAAAAGCTTTCCCCCGAACATGTAATAGTTTTCAGCCGCAAAATGCAGAGCGGTGCGACCTTTCTTGTCTTGGACATTGACATCAGCTTTTGCCTCTAACAGGAAGCGAAGGATCTCGCCATTACCTCTCTTCATGGCAGCCAAGTGAAGAGGCGTTCTTCCATTCTCATCTTTAGCATTCACGCTCGCGCCATCTTCAATCAGTTGCTTGACCGCAAACAAATCACCCTCTTCGCATGCTTTATGAAGAGGGGTGCTCTCGGCACTATCTTCTGCTGGTTTCTTCTCGACTGTGATCTCCCTGTCTTTCAAAGAGTCAGCTGTCAAATAGTCCTCTTGCGTCAAGGACTCTCCAAGAGCGGAACGACCTTCCTCGTCAGTTTTAGCTTCGATTTCCCCAAGATCGTGCCCCTTATCTGTTTTGCGGACAGGCTGTTTTTCCGAGGGTTGACCGGGACCTTGTATTTCCATCCTATAGACTCCTAACTGTTAGTGTTGCTTAGATATATGCAAGAACCTTGCCAAGTCGTATACAGGGCGGCGGGATCTCCTAGACGAGGCAATCGCTGCAACTGTACAAAGCATAACAATGCTCTCAGCCCTATTCTGCACGCTTCATATGTCATGTGCGCGACGGCGTTAACAAAGCAGTTTTGTTGACATCTATTTGCACGCCATACAAGATCTGAATTTTACAAACACATCAGATGGAGGACAGGCGCCATGAATTCTGTTTCAACCAATCTTATCCCCGCATGGGGAGCATTCGAGGAAAATCTTCGATCCAAGGGCGTGTCCCCGTCCGACATTAAACAGGCCAAAGATGAACTGCGCTCCTTCTTTACAAATGCCGATATTCCCGCAAGCGACAGGATCAGGAAGCTGTACAACGAAGTGATGCCGAAAGACCGCGAAGAAAGAATTGCGGCCTTAAAGCAAAAAGTACGGACATTTATAGCGGGTGCGGCCAAAGATGTGATTAAAGGTTCCGCTGAAAATATTGCTATCATTCGCAAGAACCTCGACTCCTATATTGATCAGACGCTGCGGCGGTTCAGAAGGCTCGGCAAGGCCGAGACGACAAACTGGTTTTTTCACGAATCCGCTCTCTTCTATGAAATCAACGTAAGAAAAGCGCACGAGTATGCAGTCGTAAAAGAGGTTCTCGAAGATTTTTCCGCGGGGCGCCCAACATCGGCGGCCATGATGGCCAAGCTTCTTGCCGAGCGCGTCATCGGACGCGACTCTCTTGCCGGTTTCCAGCCATTTTCGGATGCGGCGCGATCATTTGCCCTGTTGAAACGACTGGCGCTTCTAGGAGAAGAAGAGGCCAAAGACGAACTCTGCTGGTGTTACGCGAAAGATACCATAGGAAATTATTCAGAAGAAAAAAAACTAGGACTTTCACAAGACGAACGGATCGAAGGTCTGCGGCAGCTCGCTCTTTCCGGCCACGCCAGAAGCCAATACAAATTAGGATCGCTTTGCTTGCACAGCGACGAAAATTTAAAACTATCGGATAAGCAAAAAAGACAGTTCGTCCGGGAGATAAAGTCGCATGAAACTGGACACAATTTTTGCTTGCAGGCCATCATTAAAGAAAATCAAATAGACGGTTTGTCATTGGGACTGAAAAAAGCACAACGTTTGAAGATGCTTCATCAATGGGCAGAAAACGCAGACAAACACGCGCTGTACT
>SLFE01000184.1 GCA_007124415.1 Waddliaceae bacterium
ATAAGTCGCAGTTTTGTTATAACTATCGAGCCACTTGCAAAATTCAGGCAGACCGGTTTTTGGCTCTTTCACCGAGATTTGCCACTCGACACAAATCCCCTACTCTTAAAAGTATGTGGATTTGTGTCGAGTGGCAAATCTCGGCAAAATTTCTCAAAAATCGGTTTTGCCTGAATTTTGCAAGTGGCTCTATCGGAAACATTACGTATGAAAGGAGTAACAGAGTTTATGAGAGACCTTAGACTGAAAAAATGGGCGGAGATTTTAGTGCATTATTCGCTTCGGGTTGAAAAAGGGGAAAAGGTGTTGATTCAGGGGGATATCGGGGCCTTGCCTTTGATTGAGGCCTGTTATGAAGAAAGTATCAATTGCGGGGCTAACACGGAATGTTTGCTAGGTCATGATCGTCTTGGCGAGTACTTCATGAAGCACGCCTCCGAGGATCAGTTGTCGAACACTCCTTTTTTAAAGCAGTATGCCGTCGAAAATTTTGATTGTTTTCTCTTTATTTATGCACCAAGCAATTTACAGGCGATGACCAATATCTCTTTGAACAGGCACACCTTGGCATCCAAGGCGAACCGGCCTATAACCAAAACCATTCTCGATCGGAAGGCGGGGGGGGAAATCCGCTGGTGTCGAACTCACTATCCCAACGCCGCTGCTGCCCAAAATGCTTCTATGGGAACGGCTGATTTTGAAGACTTCGTCTCTCAGGCGGGATTTTTACACCATGAAAATCCTATTGAGAGTTGGAAGGCTTTGGGAAAATCCCATCAAAGGGCCATAGACTACCTTTCTGAAAAAAAAGAACTGCACTTTACAAACGGTAACGGAACCGATCTTCGAGTCAATATAGAAGGTATGAAGTGGGTCAACCTTTGCGGCACCATTAATTTTCCCGACGGTGAAATTTATACAGGCCCCAATCTCAATGCCTCCGACGGAGGTGTAAACGGGGTTGTCACTTATGACTTTCCCACAATCTATCGGGGAGTTGAAGTAGACGGCATCGAATTGACCTTCGAAAAAGGAGCCGTCGTAGATGCGAAGGCCTCACGAAACGAAGCGTTTCTTCGCAGTATGATTGAGCAGGACGCGGGCGCTAAATATGTCGGCGAAGTGGCGATTGGCACCAATTATTGCGTGAGCACAGGAGTCAAGGATATTCTCTTCGATGAGAAAATCGGGGGAACGTTCCACACGGCCTTAGGGATGGGCTATCCCGAGACCGGCAATACGAACCAGTCCGCTCTCCATTGGGACTTGGTTTCCGACCTGAGAAAAGACGGCGCGATTTATGCTGACGATGAAAAGATCTTTGAAAACGGCAGGTTCCTATTCTCGGATTGGCCCGGAAAAGAACTCGGCAGTTCAGCGTGATCTGAAATAGCACCCTATATTGCCATTCTGATAAGGCTTTCCCGGCTCTATGTACTGCCAGTCTACTTCCCGATCAGACGACCATTTTAGTACTGTATTTGAAGGGAATTCTGCAAGTGGCTCTAATGAGAGAATTTAACAATATTTTATTAGGCAAAATTGAATATTGCCAGGATCTAGGGGATCTTAATATCTTTTCAGGAATAGTCCAATTTCAATCCCGTATAAAATGTGCTATGCTAGCCTGGGATACTTTAATGAAGGAGATAAAAAACAATGTCAAATAAGCCCTTAATAGTCATGGGGGGCAGTGCCTATGCTGATATAGATGTGTTGGCGTGTGCCGTCTCCTATAAGCAATGCTTGCGCCTAAAGGGATGCGATGCTTTTGCGATTACAGGACCATGGAATCAAACTATACCTCCACACGTAAGGAATTGGCCGATCGATGTAGATAAGAATCTTCATTGTTCAGGCTGCGATTACCACTACGTACTTGTGGATTTTTCCGATCCGCAGTATATCGATCCCTCGGCCTCTTTAAACTCCGTTGTTGAAGTCTTTGATCATCATTGGGGATTTGAAAATTATTGGAGCGCAAAAATTGGAAAGAAAGCGAAAATTGAAAAAGTGGGTGCTTGCGCAACCTTAATATGGGAAGAATTTAAACGCGCAGGGTTAGAAGATAAAATAACATCCGTCAATGCTAATCTGCTTTATACGGCAATTTTTGCTAATACGTTGAATTTTAGATCTGCTGTCACGCATGCAAGAGATAGGGCGGCAGCCAAAGAAATTTTACCCTACACGCTTCTTCCAAGTAACTGGCATAAGCAATATTATGATGAAATTGAAAATGAATTTTTACAAAATACTTCTAATAAAATTATGGAAGATACGAAAATAATTTCTTTTGGCAATATTACGTTCAATTTTGGGCAGGTAGAGATGGCCAATGCAAGCCAATTTTTACGAAAAAGTCTTGATAGCTTGATAACCATTGGTTCTAGAGTTGATAAAAATAATAATAAAGATAATTGGATCGTAAATATTGTGAGCATTGAGGAAGGCTGCAGCTATCTGTATTCGAACTGTAATGAATTAATTGCGCAGCTCAAACGTATTTCTTCGCCTAGCACCTGGAAAGAAATGGGCGAGGATGGCGTAGTATTGGCTACAAATAGGCTGTGGCTAAGAAAAGAATTGCTAAGGGAGATACTGTCCCTTTGAAAGCATTGTTGGAGGTTTCCACCTCCGATCCAGCCGGAGAGACAAGTTAAGAACTTTTGATTGGGCTCAAATGGCAAATAATCGACTTTTGTATGTGTGAATCCGGATTATTTTTCCTGGTTGACACAAACAATTGTGTGTGTAAAATAGGAATTTAGATCAGGAATTTCACAATTTTAAGGATTTTCGATGTTCAAGAGGAAAATGCACGAAGAGTTGCTTGAAGCAGCTAAGGGGTATCCTGTTGTTACCCTTATGGGGCCTAGGCAATCGGGAAAGACGACCTTGGTGAAGGAAGCCTTTCCCGATAAACATTATGTTAACCTAGAACGTTTACATATACGTGAGCTGGCCAATAATGATCCCGAGGGGTTTTTAGATGACTATCCTAAAGGTGCTATTCTCGATGAAATACAAGCAGCTCCTCATCTTTTATCATCGATCCAGGCAAGGGTAGATGAATCAAAGAAAAAAGGAGAATTTATTCTCACTGGCAGTCATCAGATGGCTCTGCATGAAGCGATTTCACAGTCATTAGCAGGTAGGACTGCTATTTTGAATCTACTTCCACTTAGTTTGGAGGAATTGCAGGTCGTTGGTTTTGAGAAGAGCTTAGATGATCTTCTCTTTGAAGGATCTTATCCCGCAGTACAAAGCGAACAACTCAATCCAACAAAAACATACGCAAATTATGTAGCGACTTATCTTGAAAGAGATATTCGAAAACTGATGCAAGTCCATAACATTGGCTTGTTTGAGAAGTTTCTTATTCTTATCGCGTCAAGGATTGGACAAATATTAAATAAAGAGAGTCTGGCCGGAGAAGTAGGCGTGGATGCTAAAACCATTGGGAATTGGCTTTCCATTCTCGAGGCGTGTTATATCATTTATCGTTTACATCCCTATTTTGAAAATTTTGGAAAAAGGGTCATCAAATCACCAAAGATTTATTTTTGCGATGTGGGTTTGGCTTCCTATTTGCTTGGAATTGAAAATCGAAACCAAATTTCTAGAGATCCTTTAAGGGGAAACCTTGTTGAAAACCTTGTTGTCATGGAGCTCATGAAAGCTCGTTTTAACCGTGGATTAGACCCCAGGTTATATTTTTACCAAGTGAGCGGTCGTACTGAAGTCGACTTAATTTTTCAACGGGGGCGAGAATTGGTTCCAATAGAAATTAAATCTTCTAAAACCTTCAATAGCTCATTTTTGCAAGGGATCAAAAAATTCCAGAAAATTGCTGAAAGCCGCACCACCGATTCGTTTTTGGTTTATGCAGGCGATGAAGAAACTAACGTTCAAGGGACCCAACTCATAAACTTTCGTAATAGTTATCAAATCGTGCAGTGATCGAAGCTTGATAATGTGAATGATAGAAAGATAAACTGACCTTGCTCCCTTGTTAGGTCCATCTTTAATTAGGACTCCAGCCGCCAAAACCCGACTATGTGTTGGGCGACAGTGTAAAATATCCCCCTTACGACATTGAAAAGTACCCCCCTTGACTTAGGAATTGACCTGCCCCCTGAAAATCGGCCCACATAAAAATTAGAGGTTTGTGTAAACTATATACCTAAAAAAGGAACACAATCCATGAAAAAAAGATTTACAGAAGAACAAATCATAAACGTCCTCAATGAGGTTAAAGCAGGCCTTAAAGTTGAAGAAGCTTGTCGCAAATATGGTATTTCAAATGCCACTTATTACAACTGGAAAGCCAAGTTCGATGGTATGACGGTATCAGATGCTAAAAAGCTTCGTTCTCTCGAAGCAGAAAACAGCAAACTTAAACGATTAGTTGCTGAGCAAGCTCTTGATATCGTTGCCTTGAAGGATGTTGTCTCACGAAAGTGGTGACCCC
>SLFE01000021.1 GCA_007124415.1 Waddliaceae bacterium
AGGAGCAAACGTTGTGCGTGCTAGGGAGTGTACTCAAAAGATGAATTAGGGATTTTTGATGAGATTTTTCCTTCGCTAAACGACCTTTTCGAAAGACATACTTGATAAAGTAGGCTGAGAAAAGATCGTTTAGAGACGGATAAAACATCGCAAAAAGCACTTTTCATCTTTTGAGTACACTCCCTAGAGAACATGTGTTAACCATGGTTCTGGAACATTGGAATCATGACATCCGTCGTGCAATCGCTAGCGTTCTTGAATATAAAGATTCAAATGATGTCACTGCAGACATCTTCGGCGATTTAAATAAAATACGAAATGATCTCTTACACTCTCGCGGTAAAGCAAACAAATCTGTCAAAGGAATCATTATCAAATTTAAAAAAGGAGACAGAATAGTCATTGATCAAGAAATATTTCAACCCTTTTTTCTTACTCATAAGGAAAAAGAGTACCCTGTAATTATAATGAAAAAAAAGGGCGGTCTCCTGCGAGACCGCCCTTAAACTCCGGATGCTGGATTCGAACCAGCGACAAATGGATTAACAGTCCACTGCTCTACCGCTGAGCTAATCCGGACTAGACAGATATGTTAGTCGATGAGAAGTTTTTTGGGCAACAACTTATTTTGTTAAAATATCTCCTTTGCTAGGATGGGCTGCAAAGCAGGGGGTGCCTTTTGTCTGAAGTGTCTTACCGCAATTACCTTCAAGATGAATCCGTTTTAATTCAACTAATTCTTAATGAATACCTTAACACCTGCAAGGCGTTTAAGGCCACTTTAAGGCTCTTAAGAAAAGAGTTGAAAAACGATCAGTGGACCCCTCGACAGCTCGACCGCATCATAGAAGATATACGCCCTTCCGTGATTGCTCTGGCCGGCACGGCAAGGCGCGTTTTGTTTCCCATCCCCTGGAAAAACCAATTGGGCTACCTGGAAAAGCTCGAAGATTACTGTTATTTGCTCGTGCTCCATTCAGAAGGAAGCAACCCCACCTACTTCACGCTTCATCGGGAAATACAGGAGGCCAGGGTGATGGCCAAGCAGATGATGAGGATCATCCAGCTTTGGGAATGCCAATCGTCTTTTTTCCTCGAAACCTTCGAGACAAAACATGTCCACACCACTCTTGAAGAACTTTGCGAAAGAATAAGAAACATAGCCGACGCTCTTTCCATCGCGTTGCAATTTTCAGTAAATCCCGAAAATGTTATCCTCTATTTTCTGAGAAACCACCATGCGCTCTCCACCTACCTAGGAAAAAGATTTATGAAAAACACTTTGAATAACATGTTCCCCCAAGGAACAAAAAACATCAGGCAGAACATCAAGCAAAATCTTGCCGCAAAAGGGCTGGAGAGGCTGGAGAATGAAATCCCGGCGTTATTCGATAAGGTAAAATGTTGAAAGAACTTAAAGAGCTGGCAGCCCTGACCCGCCGGCATATAAACGAAAATTATGATGCTAAAGAATGGCTCCCGACCGATAAAGAGTCTTACGACTACTTTAAAGATTTGGCGCGGGCCGAAACGAAAAAAGCGCCGCAGCCTGAAATCGCCGAGCCTCCTCCCCCTAAAAAAATCACCTCCTGCGCCGCGCCCAAGTATAAAAAAGAACCGCCGCCCGCTCCCGAACCCAAAAATGAAGAAGAAAAAAAAGCTTTTTCGCCAAAAACTGTCGATCAATCGATTCAGCTGCAGCCTTCCCAACGAGAAGAAGCGGCCGATTTGTCGCCGCAAATCGCGCTGATTCGGCAGGTATGCCCCCAGATTCAGATCGTTGAAGACATTCCTGAACCGAGAAGCGAGGCAGTTAAGTTTTTTTTCGTCATGCCGGGCGAGTCCGAGAATTCTTTCCGGAGCAAGGTGATAAAAGCTCTGGAGGAAAGAGGTGTTGTTGCAGACGCTATTGATTGCGAAAGCGAAGAGGACCTTGTCAAGCAGCTGCAAAAAGATGCCGACGCAAGGCTTTTGCTTGTTCCCCGCAAACATCTCAAGGCCTTGCAAGACCTCGGCCACAGCCAGCACTCCTCAACAATGAAGCATTATCTTCAAAAGACTCCTCTGATCGCTCTGGAAGAGGTTGCCCTCTACGAAACAGACCTCTCTCTAAAACGGATGCTCTGGCAGCAGTTAAGGTCCGAGCTGAACATATGAAGTACGCCTCGGTCATTCTGGACGTCTCGATCGGCAAGTCGCTCGACTACTCCGTACCCTCGCGATTTTTGGCGACAATCAACAAAGGTGTCAAAGTCACTGTCCCCGTCAGAGGATATCCGAGGACAGGCTACGTCCTGGATTTAAAAGACTCCCCCGATTTCACTCCCGTTAAGGACATTTTGGCCGTGCATGAAAATGTCTCGATTCAAAAAGATCTTTTCACTCTTGCCCTGTGGATGGCCAAATATTACGGCGCCCCTTTGCGAAACGTCTTCAAAACCATCCTCCCCTCAAGCGTGAGAAAAGAGACGCGGGAAAAACAGCAGCTTTTTGTGATGAGGGCGCAAACAAAAGATGAGCTTAGAGCTCTTTGCAGCGAACTTCGAAACAAGTCTTCCGCCCAGGCGGCAGTCCTAGATGCCATGCTCAACGCAAAAAAGGGGCTGCTGCTCACCGAACTGCTCGAAATTGCCGGCGTGTCAAAAAGCCCTGTCGACAGCCTCGTAAAAAAAGGGGCTCTCTTAATCGATATTGTCCGGATAGACCGCTCGCCTCTTGTCAATGAGGATTACTTCCAAACTCCGCCAAAAAATTTGAGCGGCGAACAGCAAAAAGCCTTCGATACAATCGCCGAAAACATTGAATCAAGGCGTTTCAGAACCCACCTGATCCACGGCATCACCGGAAGCGGAAAAACTGAAATCTATCTTCAGAGCATACAAAAAGCCCTTGATCTCGGGATGGGCTCGATCGTCCTTGTTCCCGAGATTTCCCTGACGACGCAAATGATCGAGAGGTTCCGCTGCCGCTTCGAACACAAAATCGCCGTCCTGCACTACCGCCTGAGCCACGGGGAAAGGATGGATGAGTGGAACCGGATCGCAAGCGGCAAGGCGCCGATCGTCATAGGGCCGAGGTCTGCCATCTTCAGCCCCGTTAAAAATCCCGGCCTGATCATTGTCGACGAAGAGCATGAAAACACCTACAAGCAAACCGAGGAGGCGCCCTACTACCATGCGCGGGATGTCGCCGTAATGAGGGGCAAATTGTCCGGCAGCACGGTGATTTTGGGCTCGGCCACCCCCAGCCTCGAAAGCTACCACAACGCCGAAACCGGCAAATATGTTTTATGCACCCTGAAAACAAGAGCCGACTCGGCGTCGCTGCCCCGTGTCAAGATCATTGACATGCAGCATGAGTATGAAAAAGCCAAGGGGTATACCCTCTTTTCCGACGCCCTTTTGAGCGGGATCAAATCGCGCTGGGAAAGAGGCGAGCAGTCCCTGCTCTTTTTAAACCGTAGAGGCTTCCACACAGCCCTGATCTGCCAGGAGTGCCGCGAGCCTGTCAAATGCCGGGACTGCGACCTGGCTCTGACCTACCACAAAAACTCCAATTCGCTTTCGTGCCACCTCTGCGGCTTTGCCTCCCCCTGCCCCAATCAATGCCCTCAGTGCAAGGAAGGCTCCCCCATGAAGTTCCGTGGCGTGGGCACCGAACAAGTCGAAAGGGCGCTCCATGCTATTTTTCCCGAAATCCGAACCATACGGGTCGATGCCGACACCACGCGCCATAAAGGGAGCCATCAAAAACTACTCAGGGAGTTTGGCTCGGGAAAGGCCGATGTCCTCGTCGGCACTCAAATGATTGCCAAGGGGCTGCACTTTCCGGGTCTGACGCTGGTCGGCGTGTTGAACTCCGACGGCGCGTTGAACATCCCCGACTTCCGCTCCTCCGAAACCGTCTTCCAACTGATCACCCAGGTTGCCGGCCGCTCGGGAAGAGGCGTTTCCAAGGGCGAAGTGATCATCCAGACAACCATGCCGAAAAACGAGACCATACTCCACGCCTCGAAACAGGACTACATCTCATTCTACAATGAAGAAATCGCCGTCAGGGAGATGTTTCACTACCCTCCCTTCACCCATCTTTGCAAAATCGCCTTTTCGGGAGAAAATGAAAGACAGACCTTGTCGGTGGCCGAAGAGTTTCGCAAACAGCTGGTTCTGAAGCTGCCGCAGACTTTTGAACTGCTTCCCGTCGTCCCCTCCGGCTACGCAAAGGTCAAGGGCAAGTACCGCTTTCAATTCCTCGTGAAAGGCAAAGCCGTTTATCAGCTGGCCCAAGCTGCAGAGGCGCTCCGTTCACAATTCAACTTACCCAAAACCGTACGGATGTCGCTCGATGTCGATCCCACTTCAACTTTCTTTTAATTGGCCATTTCCTTAATCTGGCAAAAAAAATCGAGGTGCCATATGCAGGCTGACGTCACAAAAGTTAATGAACTACTTGCCCGAATAGATTCTCAATTATCAGAAAAAGAAGAAAATTTAAACTTTTTAACGGATTTATTTGAATCCGTTAAAACCCTCAACCTCAATCTTTCGGAAATCGAGGCAAAAGCTGACCTGCATCCGAGGCTGGCGGAAACTGTCCTAAAAATCTCCTCGGTTTTTCATGCTGTCATGGGAAAAACCAAAATACCAAGCGATGACCACGACACATTGAAATGTTATTTCCGGGAACTGCTCCAGCTCGATTTTCATACAATAGCTCTCCATCCCAACCTAAGCGGCAAGTGGCAGCCTCTGATCGATATTTTAAAAACACCTCACGACCAGCTTCAAAAAAGGCTCGATGAAATTCCCAACGCAGACCAAACAACCGATGCCGGAAAGAAAAACATCTGGCTGAACCGCTACTCAAATGTCTTCCCATACGATTCAAACCGCGTCGAGATCGATGGCAACCGCTACATCAATGCCTCCCGATTCGACTTAGAAGGGAGCCGCTTCCTCGTCGGATCGGCTCCAATCAAAGACTGCATGCGCAACACGGTCCCCGATTTGTGGAGAATGATCGTTGAAAACGATACCAGATTGATAGTCGCTGTGACAAATACTCGCGATTTCCGTTTGCCAAGGTCGAAAAAAGAACGTCAAGTCGCTTCTTATTCAGGGGTCGCAGGAAGATTGTGTATTGAAAAGTGCTACCCCTACTGGCATTCGCATGAAGTGATCAATGAGCAGATGATAGCCGGCTGGCGCTGCCTGTCGATCACAGACGAAGAAGTAATCGACAGTGCAGGCTGCCAGAAAATCATTCAGCGGGTCATCACTTTGGCGGGCCCAAACGAAGAGATCCGAGAAATCACCCACCTGCAATTTCTCAACTGGCCAGACTCGGGAATTGCCGATACCAAACTAGCTATGAAATTTTGCGAAAAAATCAAAGAGCTGGACACGCAAAAGGCCCCGCCGGCAGTCCACTGCTCGGCCGGCATCGGACGAACGGGCGTGACCCTGGCCATCCAATTGATTATGGATCAAATTCAAAAGTGCGACAACCCGAAGGAGCTTCAGATCGATGTCATGGGAGTTATCAACAAACTCCGAGAGCAAAGGCCAAACATGGTCCAAAGCGCCGCGCAGGTGAAAATGATCGCCCGCGTTGCGCTAGAGGCGCTGTTAGAGGCGAAAAAAAACCTGAGCAAAACGGTTGAGACCACAAAATTAATGAAGCGATGATATTTTACGTTTCTTGATTCCCGCTTTCTGAGGAGCCTGTCTCCCTTCATCACCAATTCCAATACAGGTCAAATTAAGCTCAGTGATACTTTGATTTATTTTTTAGCGCTACGGCAGTAGCCTGAGAACCCCGGAATGACGGACTCTCTATACATACCGCCTTGCGTGTGCCTGCGTGTAGGCGCTCCAAGCGGCGTCGCGGTATTGAATCGCTGCCTTGACCCGATCCGGAGCCTGCGTGATGCCCCGCCCGACGATGATAATGTCGGTTTTTCTTTCAAGAATGGCTGCCTCGGGTGTGAGGTATTGCTGGCCGAGAGCGTCGCCCCCGCCCCCGAGCTTGACTCCGGGCGTCATGTGTATGAAGCGAGGATCGTCGATGAGCCGCTCGGTGCAGATAAAGCCGATCACAAAGGGGCTGTGTTTTTTGGCCAGCTCGACGCATTTTTTTGTGTAGTCGCCCGCGGCAAGGCTTCCTTTAGAGCTCATCTGCGCCAACAACAAAAGGCCGTTCCCTTTAGGTTCTCCGATCTTCTTCAACCCTTCAATGATCCCCTCCCCCGGAATGATGTGGGCATTGGTGATCGCCGCCCAATCGGCGATGCGATGCATTCCCCCGCTGTACTGTTTGAGCACAGTGCTCCCGATATCGGCGAATTTGCGGTCTTCAAAAATGAAAAAACGGTGTTTTTTGGCAATTTTTTGAAGCTGCTCTGTCACGTCGGGTGTGAAATCTTCCAGAATATCGATATGGGTTTTAAGGACGCAGATATAGGGTCCGAGGGTTTCGGCAATCTCAAGCAGTTCTTTTGAAGAAGTCACATCGGCCGAGAGGCAAAGCTGGGTCTTTTTATCTTCAATGATTGAGCGGAGTTCATTGATCATAGCTAACCTGGTTGTTTATGATGAATTCTGTCACTGAGCGGTATTCTTTAAGCGTGATTTTTTCTTTTTTCTCAAGAACCGTCAGGATTTCAGTGAGGGTGAAAAGTGAATGCACCCGATATCCCAACGACTCGAGCTTTTGCCGCCCTCCCTGCTCCCGGTCGATCAAGAGCGCGATATCTTCGACGATAAGGCCCTCGGAGCGGAGGGGTTCGATGGTTTCCAAAACGCTTGCGCCGCTGGTGATGAGATCTTCGATAATGAGGCAGCTCTGTCCTGAAAAATATTCCCCTTCGATCTTTTTTTTCGTTCCGTGGTCTTTGACTTCTTTGCGGCACAGAATCATCGGGAGTCCTTTGGCAACGGACAGGTAGCTTGAAAAGACAACGGCGGTTAAGGGAACGCCGCAGATCAGATCGAAACTCAAAGCCTGGATCCTATTCCACATGGCTTCGAGAAGCTGCTTAAGGACGTGGGGATAAGTGATGGTTTTGCGCAGGTCGATATAAAGCGGCGAGATCATCCCGCTTTTAAGCTTAAACTCTCCGAATTGCACCACGCCGGTCTTATAAAGCAGCTCGATCATCTCTTCGCGATCGGAAATTTTAGGGGCCATATCAAAAGCCACATTGTTCATTTTATCAATCAAATACCCTTCTTTCATGCCTGCCTCTCTTTTGTGTGCCAGCGATGGGCGAGATAGGGATCCCACATCATCCCTGTGGCGGTCAGAGCGGCCCCGGCGCCCGCTTCTAAAAATTGATCGAAATGTTTGGCTTTTGTAATCCCTCCGCACCCTAAAAGCTCGAGATCCAATTCGTGATTGTCGATGATCATGCGCGCCTGCCTGATAAAAGACAAAGCCATGGGACGGATGGGATCGCCGCAAATGCCGCTTTGAAGGCGGTTTTCTCCGAGAGCCGGATTCCCTTTTGCATCAACCACATTCATTGGAATGGTGTTGATGCCGCAAACGGCTCGAACCCCGGCTCTTGCAAGAGATAAAAGGACAGCTTCGAGTTCGGCCTGATCTTTGAAAACGCCCATTTTAACAATCAAAGGGGTAGGCTTAATCGCCTCGGCGATTTCTTTGGCAATTTGGTAGGAGGCTTCCGGATCTGTGTAAAGGGCCCCTCCTGAAGACACATTAGGACAGGAAAAATTCGCTTCGATCACATGCGCGCCGCTGCTCTTGGCCAGGCTCGCCGCTTTAATAAACCCCCGGGCGGCTTCGCTGAGACTGCCGCCCGTCCCGAATACAGAAACGATCAGAAGCTGACCCTTTTCAAGGGCATGAGCCGCCAGATGGATGTCCATCTCCAAATACTCGGGTTTGCGCGAAGGATTGCCGAAGGAATTGGTGATCGCCAACTCATCGGACGATGACGGAGGGTGTTCTAGAGGCGTCGCCGCAGCTCCGATTCTATCCTCGGCAATGGCTCCTCCGGTATCAACGAACATAACATTGGGCAAAGGATGCGAGGGATGCTCATAGCTTCGTATGGTTTTGTATGTGACGACATCGAATCCGAGCCTCGCTGCGAGCGTCGTCCATTTGGAGTTGAGAAGCGGGCCGGCTGGCACTCCGATGGGAGAGGCAATTTTATACCCGAGAAAGTCGATCCATTCCGACTCGGGCTTCCATTGTCTTTGCGGCAGATGGCCGGAAAAGAAAGGACCCTGGTCGGCGTTTTCCAGATAGGTCTTATGAATGTCGTAAATCGGCGAAGCCGTTAAAGTTTGTGGCATGAAATTTCCTCGACTTCGTAAAGATTGTCTTTCAAAATCGTACAGACGGGCCAACCTTTGAGCATGCGTCCGTGATAGGGCGACCATTGGCATTTTGTCTTAAGCTCAGCGTCGTCGACCATCTTTTCCAGATTGAGGTCGACTAAAACTGCGTCGTGATTCGGCTCTAAACGAAAAACTTCTTTCGCCCTAGTGCTGGTCAGCTCGACAATTCGATGTAGGGAAACCAATCCCTTATCGGCGGCGTCGAGCATTAAGGGGAGAATAAGTTCAATGCTGGGAACGCCGGAAGGGGCCTCTCCGTAGGGACTTAGCTTTTCATCGAGCGTATGCGGAGCGTGATCGGTACCGAGAAAGTCAATGATGCCTCTATTAATGCCATCCCAAAGGGCCAATCGGTCCGATTCGGTCCTCAAAGGAGGATTCATCTGAACCTTGGTTCCGTTTCGGGCATAGTCGCTCTCGTCTAAAAAAAGGTGATGGGGAGCCGCTTCGGCATAAACCTTGACGCCGTCGGCTTTTCCCTGCCGCACCAGCTCCACTTCGTCCGAGGTGCTCATATGAAGAATGCAAAGTCTTGTGTTGTATTTTTTTGCAAGGTTGATGGCTTTGGACGTCGCGGAAACAGCGGCCTCCCGATGCCTGATTTTCGAATGAACGGAAACATCGGAGCACACGCCTTGATATTTGGACCGATTGGCTCTGATAATAGCCTCGTCCTCGGCATGTACGGAGATTATCAATCCCTGCTCGGCTGCGACACTGAAAACTCTTTCAAGGTCTTCATCGGCATCCATAAGTAGGCTTCCGGTGCTGCATCCCATAAAGACTTTGATCCCGATCACATCCTGGCGGCACTTGGGAATTTCGTCAAAGTGATTTTTATCGGCCCCAAGATATAAATGATAGCGAAGAGGGATGTCGACCGATTTCAACTTTTTGTCGATAAGCTTCTTTTTTTTCATGAGGTTCTCATAAGAGTAGCAGGGCGGATTGTTATTCGGCATGTCGAACACCGTGGTCACTCCGCCGGCGATGGCCGCCTGCGCGCCCGATCCCCAGTCCTCTTTATAATCATGTCCCGGCTGCCTGAAATGCACATGGGTGTCGATTATGCCCGGAAGAAGAGTCAGACCTTCGGCATTAATTTCCAGATTAAGCTCATTAGGGAGCTCGACGTCTGAAACATTTCCTCTAATATCCTGCACTTTTTTTAATCTGATCATCTATATTATTTCATCCTGCATGTAAGTTTTTTCACAATATTTGCACCTCAAAAAATTGTTTTTTCCCGCCGGATTCACATAAAAGAGGCGATCGGTCTTTTCATAATTGGTCACGCACATTGGATTGGGGCATTGAATGACATCGGCAATGACTTCGGGCATCGAAACAGAAAATTTGCCGGCAACCTCGCTGTTTTTAATGATCGCGATTGTTGTCGACGGCGCAAAAACCGCCAGCTTAGAGGCCGCTTCCGGACTCAATTCGATACCCTCGATTTTGATCATATCTTTTTTTCCCATAGTGGGGCTGTAAAGATTCAATCCGATTGTGACGCAGACTTTGGCATTGTCAAGCTGAAGCAGCCGGTGAAGCCGCATCCCCTGCCCGGCCGGTATGTGATCGATCACCGTGCCGTGGCTTATCGAGGCTAAGGCAAGCGTTTCATCCAAGGTCATAGTCATAAATCACTCTCCCATCAAAAGCTTAAGAACAGCCTGCCTTACGGGAATGCCGTTGCAGGCCTGGTTAAAATAATACGCATGCGGCGTCTTGTCAATAGACGGATCCAGCTCATCGACCCGGGGCAGGGGATGAAGAATACGCAGGTTTGGTTTTGCTTGCTCTAAAAGCCCCGGCTTTAAAAAATACCCTTTTTTCGAAGCGGGAACATCGCTTGAAGAGAGCATTCTCTCTTTTTGGATCCGCGTCATATAAAGAATATCGAGTCTGTCTATTACTTCCTCGAGTGTTTGATGGAACGAAAACAAA
The DNA here is from genome assembly GCA_007124415.1 of Waddliaceae bacterium. GTDB lineage: Bacteria > Chlamydiota > Chlamydiia > Chlamydiales > SLFE01 > SLFE01. The sequence continues at coordinate 10,317 of SLFE01000021.1, forward strand.
ACGCTGGCGTTTTTCAGCTCGCGGCAGATATCTTCGGGAAGCTCAAGGGACGGAGGCGAGATGAAATACATGCGGATATTGAAGTAGGCAGAGGCCTGAACAAGCGAGTGCACAGCCCTGCCGTTCTTCAGATCCCCCATCCAGGCTACATGCAGGCTGTCGAGCGTCCCTTGACACTCGCGGATGGAAAAAAGGTCGAGCAGCGTTTGCGTCGGATGCTCGTTCGCTCCGTCGCCTGCATTGATAATGGGCTTGTCTGTGACAGATGCGGCAAGCTTTGCCGCCCCCATCAGGGGGTGCCTAAGAACAATCGCATCGACATAACCGCTGACAATTTTGATGGTATCGTGAAGGGTTTCCCCTTTTTGCAGGGAGGTAGACTTATCGTCGGTAAAACCGATAACATCGCCTCCAAGGCGCTTCATCGCCGATTCGAATGACAATCGCGTTCTTGTCGAGGGCTCAAAAAAGCAGATTCCTAAAAGCTTGCCTTTCAAAAGGTCAAGAGGGGGATTCTTTTTAAAATTTTCGGCCTCGTCTAAGATCGTGATGATATCCTCCCGATCCAAATCGCGAATGGAGATCAAGTTTTCCTTACACGTTGTGGCTGACATATTCCTTCCATGATTTTATAGGGATTTTATCGATATCGAGCTCTTGCAGGCAATAGAGAAAGAGCAGGGCTATCTGCATGTTGGTGATTAAGGGGATATTATGATCGATCGCAAGACGCCTGATTGTGAAACCGTCGGTAATGATTTTGGGACTGATATTTGTGGGAATATTGACGATCAGGTCAACCTCCCTGTTGGCTATTGTCGTTTTAATGTTGGGTTCGAGCGAATCGCTGGCTTTATATAAGAACCGGCTGGCCACGCCGTGCCTCACGAGGTAGTCATGGGTATTTTCAGTGGCGTAAAGCTGCCACCCGGAAGCCTCAAGGGACTTGAGCACATCGAGAAACCGTCCTTTTTTATCTCCGCCGATGCTGACAAGAATCCGCTTGCCCTCCACCCTTTGACCGGTGGCCATCCACGAATGGTAAAATGCTTCGTACAAATTTTGTCCCAGGCACGCCACCTCGCCGGTCGAGGCCATCTCAACCTGGGCGACGGGATTGGCCCCCTTCAGCCTGTTATAGGAAAATTGCGGGGTCTTCACTCCGACATGCTCAAGCTCCAATGTCTCGTACCATTTTGGCAGGGAGTGGCCCATCATGGCCCTGACGGCGATATCGATAAAGTTTTGGTTCGTCACTTTCGACACAAAGGGAAAAGACCTGGAGGCGCGGGCATTGCACTCGATGACCTTTAAACCGTTCTCCTTGGCGATAAATTGAATATTGAAAGGTCCCGTTATATTGAGGGCCTTGGCGATTTTTCGGACGATCTGCTTGGCTCGGCGGATCGTCTCGAGATAGAGGCGCTGGGGAGGAATGACGACCGTGGCATCGCCTGAGTGGACGCCGGCATTTTCCACATGTTCGGTGATAGCGTGGACAACAATATTGCCGTTTTGGGCTACGCCGTCGATTTCCAGCTCTTTTCCATTCGAGATGAATTGAGATATTACAACCGGATGGCCGCGCGACACGAGCGCCGCCTCGCTCAAGTACGATTCGAGCTCGTCTTCGCTGTGAACCACATTCATTGCCGCACCGGATAGGACGAACGAAGGCCTGACCAAAATGGGGTATCCGACTTTCTTGGCAAAATTTTTTGCCTGGGCGAGCGATTTGACCTCGTCCCAAGTCGGCTGGTCGATCTCCAGCCTGCCGAGCAGAGAGGAAAACTCCATGCGGTTTTCTGCCCGGTCGATCATATCCGTCGGTGTTCCGAGTATGGGATAACCGCTGCCGGAAAGGGGCGAGGCGAGATTGTTTGCAGCCTGTCCGCCTACGCTGATCATAATCGATTTCGGATTTTCAAAATCGGCGATATCGCTGACCCTTTCAAGCGAAAGCTCCTCGAAATAGAGTCTTTCGGATTCATCGTAATCCGTTGAAACAGTCTCGGGATTGGAATTGATCATAATCGGCGACTCGCCAATCTTCCGAAAGCTCTTCAAAGCATTGACGGCGCACCAGTCGAACTCGACGGAAGAGCCGATGCAGTAAGGTCCCGATCCCAAAATGATCACCGGCGGCTTCTCTGAAGGCTCGACATCATGCGCCCCGCCATTGTATGTCAAATACAGATAATTTGTCTGCGCTGCAAACTCGCCGGCCAATGTATCGATTTGTTTGATAAACGGGGTGATTCCCATGTCCTGCCTTAATTTTCGAACCGAAGCCTCATCCATCTTTTTGAAATGGGCGATCGCAGCGTCTGAGAAACCGAGTCGTTTTGCATCGCGCAAAACCCCCTCTTCAAGCTGGTTTTGAGCGATCTTTTTCTCCATGTCGACAAGGCTTTTGAGATGATGGAGAAACCATGGGTTGATTTTTGACAGGGCATGGACCTCGTCGACCGACTTTCCCTTTCTTAAATATTGATAAATAGCAAAGAGGCGCCTGTCTGTGGCATTGACGATTTCATCTTTTAATGAAGGAATCGGGCGGGGGTAGTCGTGCAGGCCGGTTTGGCCGACCGACAGCATGCGCACCGCTTTTTGCAAAGCTTCCGGAAAGGTTCTGCCGATCCCCATCACTTCGCCCACGCTTTTCATCTCCGAGCCTATGCGCCTGTCGGCCGATTTAAACTTCTGGATATCCCATCGGGGCATTTTCACGACAATATAGTCTAGGGCCGGCTCAAAAAATGCGGACGTCTCTTGCGTTACCTGGTTGCGCAGCTCGTCAAGACGTTTACCCAAAGCCAGTTTCGCAGCGACAAAAGCGATAGGATATCCGGTCGCCTTCGAAGCCAAGGCGCTTGATCTGGAGAGCCGCGCATTCACTTCAATCACCCTGTAATCGCCGTTTTCGGGATTAAGGGCATATTGAATATTGCACTCGCCGACTACGCCGAGCTTGCGAACGGTTTTGAGGGCCACCGAACGCAAAAAGTGATATTCCTGATTGGTGAGGGTTTGCGACGGGGCCACTACGATGCTCTCCCCCGTATGAATCCCCATAGGGTCGAAATTTTCCATATTGCAAATCGTAATGGCATTGCCGTTGCAATCGCGCATCACCTCGTACTCGATTTCCTTCCACCCGTACAGATACTCTTCGATCAACAATTGAGGAGCGTGGCATAAAGCCTCCCTCACTCTGTCAATCAGCTGCTTTTCATCCTCTATTTTTCCCGAACCGAGACCGCCCAAAGAATAACCGGAACGCATCATCAGCGGGTAGCCGATCCGCCCCGCCGCATCCAAAGCCCCGCTGACAGAGTCAACGGCAAAGCTCCGCGGCGTTTTGACATCTATCTCGTTCAAGCACTCTTTGAATAACTGGCGGTCCTCTGTTGTCAGTATTGTGTCGACCGGAGTGCCAAGAACCTTGACGCCATGCTTTTTGAGAACGCCCGACCTCCAAAGTTCGATCCCTAAATTCAACGCTGTCTGGCCCCCGAAGCTCAATAGTATCCCTTGAGGCCTTTCCTTTTCCACGATCTTGGCGACGATATCATGTTGAAGGGGTTGAAGATAGACTTGGTCGGCAAGCCCCTCGTCTGTCTGAACCGTGGCTATGTTAGGATTCACCAAAACGGTGCGGCAACCTTCCTCCTTAACAGCCTTAATTGCCTGAGAGCCGGAATAGTCAAACTCTCCCGCCTGTCCGATGCGGAGCCCGCCGGAGCCTAAAATAAGTATCGTTTGTTTTGTCATAATGCTTTTATAAATTCCTCAAATATCCAGTCGGTGTCTGTAGGTCCCGGCGCTGCCTCGGGATGAAACTGAACGGCATAATAGGGAAGAGACTTGTGCCGTATCCCCTCGACTGTGCCGTCATTTAAATTGCGGAAGCTCGCCTTCCATTCCGCCGGAAGCGACTTTTCGTCTATCGCCCATCCGTGATTTTGGCTCGTCATGTAGCACTTGCCCGTTTGCAGGTCGATGCAGGGCTGATTATGCCCCCTGTGGCCAAAAGGGAGCTTGTATGTTCGGGCCCCGGCAGCCAATGAAAGAAGCTGCGATCCCAGGCAGATGCCGAATATCGGTTTCTTCAGCTTCATCGCCTGTTGGAGCAGACGAATCGTTTCCGTACAGGTTTCGGGATTTCCCGGTCCGTTGGAAATAAAAATGCCGTCAAATTCATCGTTCAAGAAGTTATAATCATGCGGCACTTGATGAACAACCGTGTCATATTTTTCCAGGCAGCGGAGAATGTTTGTTTTGATTCCGCAGTCGATTGCCACCACTTTTTTTCTTCCCCTGCCCCGAATTTGAGGCAGAGGAATCGAGACTTGCGCCACAAGGTTTAGTAAGTTGGGGTCAGTGATGCCGCCGGCAGTTTCACGAGTATCCGATATCACGCCCAACATAGCGCCTCTGTTTCTTATACGCTTAGTCAGATCGCGAGTGTCGACGCCCGTGATTACCGGCACCCTCTCACTTGCGAACCATTCGAGAAGCGATCTTTTTCCGAGGAAGTGAGACCAATTCAGGCAAGCATCGCTCATGATGACCCCGGCCGTCTGGATACGGTCCGACTCCCAATACTGCGGCTCAGGAACGCCGTAATTGCCGATAAGAGGGTAGGTAAATATTAGGTGCTGTCCCTTGTACGAAGGATCTGTCAGCGACTCGAAATACCCGGTCATACCTGTTGTAAAGACAACCTCGCCGCTGTAGGATCCCGTCTGCCAGGCCGGCGCCACCCCCTGATAAACCGCCCCGTCCTCAAGGACTAAGTAGGCAGGCTGTAAGTCTTTTGACATGTTGATTCTCCGCTCGAGATGCAAAAAAAAACCATCCTGTCGAGATGGCCGGCTTATCAATTTATTTTTTTTTGCTTTCTCATCGTCTCATATTTCTTGATTAGACTGTCAAATTACCATCGCAAACCGATTTTTGTAAACACATAATTTTACCGCGGATTAGGGTCGCAATCAAGTGTTCAACCCCTGATTGTGACCCTAATCCGCGGTGAGCGCTCTAGAAAATGATTAGATTTTTCATCTTCTGAGGAAGGCATGTCTTTAGACATGGCTGACGAAGAAGATGGAAAAGATGA
>SLFE01000063.1 GCA_007124415.1 Waddliaceae bacterium
CTCGGCAGCCACCTGATTGAGACGCAGATATTCCCAGTGGCGATCGGCTGCCAGGGCGAGGGCGGCATCCAGAATCCGGTCTCGCGTCAGGGCTTCGGTAGCCATTACAAGCGCCCGGACGCTTCCAGTATTTCCAGGCCCCGGGTAAGACTGTTACCCAACTCCGGGTCCTCGGCAAAGAGCCCCGGGGTACGCTCATCCACCTTGAAGCGGGCCTCGATCACCAGGGCATCCCAGTGACGGGGGGATTCGTCATCCCGGGCCAACCACAACAGGGCCTTCAGTTCCGCCATGGCGTCCAGTGAGAGCTCGCGCAAGGCGGCCGCGAGACCGTCCATGTCTCCGGTACCCTGCAGGTCCACCAGTCTTCTTACGACTTCAAGGCTTAGTTTCTTCATTCCCTTGTCTCCGCCTCAATGACAACCGTCGCCCCGAAACATCCGGTAGCGCCTTCTACCAAGAATAGACCAGACCGGCGGGCACAGGTGCCGTAGTCAGTCCATCAGGTATTCGTCGAACCAGTCACGAATGTGATTGAGGCGCTCAACACGCTGACTGGGGCGTCCACCTCGACTAAGACCATGGCTGGCCTCCGGGAAAATCACCATTCTCGCCGGCTTGTCCTGCATGCGAAGCTGGGCGTAGAACTGCTGGGTTTGCTCCAGCGGGGTTCGCCAGTCTTCGGCACTGTGAATCATGAGAATGGGCGTCTCCACCTGATCCACATAGGCCAGCGGAGAGCGCTCAATGTACTGCATGGGCTCCTCCCAGGGTGGGGCGGAAAACCAGCGTTCGACGAAGAAGAAGTTCATGTCCGCAGTACCGACAAAGCTGTGCCAGTTAATCACCGAGCGTTGGGCCGCAGCCGCCGCAAAGCGGTCAGTCTGGGTCACGACCCAGGCCGTCAGCAGGCCACCCCCGCTCCCGCCGGTGACACCCAGGCGCTCCTCATCCACATAACCCTGCTCCAGCAGCCAGTCGGTGCCGGCCATCAGGTCCTTGTAATCGTCGCCCGGGTAGCGGTACTGGATGATGTTGCCGAAGTCCTGCCCATACCCCGACGACCCGCGGGGATTGGTAATGAAGACCACATAGCCGGCATCTGCCAGAGTCTGGAATTCATGAAAGAAGGTGGTGCCGTACATGGCGTGGGGCCCGCCATGTATGTACAGCAGCGCGGGGTAGCGCTGATCCGGATCGAAGTCCCGGGGGTGAATCACCCACCCCTGAATGTCCTGCCCGTCGAAGGACTCGTACCAGACTTCCTCATAGGCGCGCAGTTGATGATCCGCCAGCAAGGCATCGTTCAGGCGGGTAACCTGACGCCAGGCGGCCTGCTCGGCGACGTCATCCACATCCAGGACATGGACATCAAAAGCCTGCTCCGGGCTGCCCCAGATCAGGGCCAGCCGCTCATTGGCGAGACTGAAGGCCTGGGCATCACCCGCCGGGTATTGCGTCAAGGTCTCCACGCCCTCGCCACGATGATGCACCCGCGCCAGATGGGTTTGACCATCCCGAGCGGTGGTAAACCAGAGGTAGTCACTGTCGTCGGACCACTGCAGCCGCTCACCACTACCGCTGGGGCTGGCCATGTCACCGCTGGTGCCATCGGCCACGCTGCGATCGTAATCACCAGTCAGCTTGCGCTCCTCGCCACCGTCGGCCGGCATGACATAGAGCTCGGTCAAGCTATAGCTGAGGGCCGGCCGCTGGTACTCATTGCCGGTAAAGGCGATCCACTCCCCATCGGGGGAGACCAGGGGCGTACCGCGATTGCGTTTGCCGGATGTGAGCTGCTCCGGATCGGCTGCTTCGTCCTCCACCGCAATGCGATAGATGTGGCTTTCGCCCATACGCCAGTCCGCATCCTCTTCCAGCAAAGCCGAGAAATAGAGGTGGGCCCCGTCCGCCGACCAGGCAGGACTACCATGATCATGTTCCTCAGCAGTCAGACGGCGCGGGGCGCGGGGCCAATCCTGACCATCGCCCACGGACACCAGCCAGATATGCTGATTCTCCTCGGGCAAATAATCGGAACGGCCATCGGCCTGATAACGCAGGCTCTCGATGACCGCCGGTGCCGGTGCCGTTTCCATGTTGTCCTCGTCCGACAGGCCACGCGCCTCACGTGCCGCCTTGCGCGCCTCTCGCCGTTCTGCGGCCTGGGCGTCTCGCTCCGCTTCGGTCAGGGCGCGGGACAGGAAGGCAATCTGCTCACCTTCGGGCGACCAGACCGGCGTGCCGGCACCACCCTCCAGGTCCGTCAGCTGCCGGGCCTCGCCGCCGGTTGCCTCGATCACCCACAGCTGATTCCCTCCCTGGCGGGAAGACAGAAAGGCGATACGCTCACCATCCGGCGACCAGCGCGGTGAACGATCACTGGCTTCGTGAGTGGTCAATGCCCGATGACGGCCGGAGGCGAGGTCCTTGATCCAGAGGTCACTGCGGTAGCGATCGGCGGCGCGGTCCACTTCCGTGCGCACATAGACCAGCCGCTGTCCATCCGGCGACAGCCGGGCATCACCGGCCCACACCCAGTGCCAGAGACTTTCACCGGGAAGTGGCTCGCTGGCCGGGGTGGCCGCACAGGCAGGCAAGACCACAAGCATCAGGCAAACGATGACAAAAAGACGTTTCATGCTGAGCTGGCTCCTAAAGGTCGGCAAGGTCCACGGCACGATCATCGGCGCTGCGGTAACCCCGGGGACGAATGGCAACGGTGTTGATGATCTCGGTGCAACAGACACCATCGTCGCGATAAAAACCGTAGTGAAACTGGGGCGAGGCCCGTCCGCGCCGCGACAGTTCGCGGGCGATGGCCTCTTCCTGTTCGGGGGGAAAATCGAAGCGAAGTTCCAGGTGACTGCTACCGGGTTGGTGAAAATTGACATGCATGGCCCGGGTCCACACCGAATAGCCGGGAAAAACACGGCTGCAAGCCAGAGCAGCTATTGGATCGGCCAGGGCCGCCTGCCAGCCGCCGAACATGATGCCACCGGGATTGCGTGACAGGGTATTGAGGGGCAGCCGGATACGAATATGGCGCCACCCGTCGCGCATCTCCACCACCTTGATGCGCATCATGAAGAAGGGCGGGTACAGCTCCAGTTTTTTCGGCTCGCTGAGAAAACGGAGGCCGGCGATGAAGCGAAGTAATCGCATGGATTCTGCCCAGTCTATAGGTCTGAGCTGTATCCTATCAGTTGACAGCCTGCGGGAGCGGAACTGATGAGCGAGCTCTATCGCGGCCGGGACTGGCTGCGCCAGTATGATCAGCATCGACAGCAACGGCTCAATCGGCGACTGCATGCCATCGGCCTGCCGCTGGCGGCACCGGGGCAGCTGATGCTGCTCTGGTCCCTAACGCCGCCCGTCCATCTGCCCCTGACGCTGCGCCTGCTTAACCCGGCCCTGCTGGCGGTCATGGTGCTGGTGGCTTACGGCTTTTTCATCGGCCCGGTGCTGGCCCTGTGCATGGCCGGCCTGAGCATCCCCATTCTGTCGTGCCTGAACTGGCTGGATCGGCTCGGCATGGAACTGGGCTGGAGTGGTATCGGGCTGATCTTTGCCGGCTGGTTGCTGCTGGTAGCGGGCCACCGCCATGAAGGCAACCGCCCGGTGTTCCTGGGCCGCCTGCAATACCTGCCAGTGGGGCTGTACTGGTTGCTGGATTGCGCCTTGCGCCGCCTGCTACTGGGCCAAGCGCAGAGTCGCTAGCCGAACTGGCCCGCTAGGACCCGCCCGTTTCCTGCCCGGCAGGCTTGTCAGGTGCCGCCGCGGCCACCGCATCAGCCACGGCCTGATGAACCGCCGGATCCAGGCAGTCGGGTACCAGTTCGTCTTCCGGCGCCTGATCCGAAAGACAGCGGGCGGCGGCAAACAGCATCTCGTCCGTGAACCCGGTGGCGTTGGCTTGCAGGGCCCCCTTGAACAGACCCGGAAAACCCAGGGCATTATTGATGCCCTTGCCGTCGGCGGCATAGGCGGCACCCCGGGCCAGGGCCACATTGGGCTCGATCTCGGCATCCGGATTCGACAGGGCAAACACGATTTGACCCTCGCGGACCCATTCCGGACGGATCAAGCCACGAACACCGGTGCAGCCGATCACCACATCGCACTCCGCCATCAGTGCGGGAAGCTCGGCCCGACGTCCGCCCATGGATTCCAGGCGCTGCAGAGCGGCTTCATTGAGGTCCGCGCCCACCACCTTGTCCACGCCATAGGCCTGCAACAGGCGCGCAATGCCGATGCCGGCCGAACCGAGGCCGATCTGGCCCACCACACTGTCGGTCAGATCCTTGCCTACCCGCTTGGCCACGCTCATCAGGGCAGCCAGGGTCACCACCGCCGTGCCGTGCTGATCGTCATGCAGTACCGGAATGGCCAGGCGCTCACGCAACGCCGTTTCCACCTGGAAGCAGGCCGGTGCCGCAATATCCTCCAGCTGGATGGCACCAAAGGA
>SLFE01000030.1 GCA_007124415.1 Waddliaceae bacterium
GCTTTAATCGAAAACCTTTCGGATGTGTTTTCTGACCCATTTCGTCTCCTTATTCTCCCACAACTATTGTAAAGTGGGACATACGCTTTAAAATTTGGTGGCTCCCACCTTTATTTTTTGGCCTAGCCCTTTTCAACATTGGACCTTCATTTACATAAACTTCGAGAACTTTCAAATTATCGCGATTCAAATCATCATTGTTCTCAGCATTTGCGACAGCGCTGTCCAGGGTTTTCTTAAGCAGCGGGCCTGCCTTCGTATTACTGTAGTGCAGCTGCAGATCAGCGTCTTCGACGCGCTGACCGCGTATTAGATCCGCGACAAGGCGAGCCTTACGGGGGCTAATTCTTACATACTTTGTCGTTGCACGAGCCATGTTCTACAAACCTTCTTATTTTTTCGGGTGGCCTTTAAATGTCCTCGTCGGCGAAAACTCTCCGAGGCGATGTCCAACCATGTTTTCTGAAACAAAAACTGTTAAAAACTTTTTTCCATTATGAACGTCAAATGTCAATCCGACAAACTCGGGAACAATCATTGATCTTCGAGACCATGTTTTTATGGAATCGCTTGAACCGGTTGACTTGGCCTTCATGACCTTCTTCATCAGGTGATGATCTACAAATGGACCTTTTTTTAGTGACCTAGACATAATTATTTCTTCTTCTTCCGTGATTTTACAATGTGCTTGGTTGATTTCTTCTTAGACCGCGTTTTGACGCCGACATATGTTGCCCAAGGGGTTTGAGGTATATTACCTTTGCTCTTACCCTCGCCTCCGCCGTGCGGGTGGTCTACCGGGTTCATGACAACTCCACGCACTGTGGGCCTGATCCCTTTCCAACGGTTCCTTCCGGCTTTGCCTTCGACGCGAAGGCTGTGTTCAGGATTCGACACTGCTCCGAATGTCGCAAAGCAATCAGAGTTTACAGTCCGAATCTCTCCGGAAGGCATTTTAATTGTCGCCTGGCCGTCGCTTCGGGCCATCAACTGAGCGAATAAGCCGGCCGATCTCACTAGCTTGCCGCCGCGCCCGGGAACGATTTCAATGTTATGGACAACTGATCCGAGAGGCATATGCTTCAGCCTCATGCAGCACCCTATCGAGTAAGGAGGCTTGTCGCTGGTTCGCACCTCGTCGCCCGCTTTCAGCCCTTGCGGGGCCAATATGTAGCGCTTCTCGCCGTCTCTGTAATTTAAAAGGGCGATATAAGCCGATCGGTTCGGATCGTACTCAATCGAGCCCACTCGGGCAGGAATATCGAACTTGTCTCGCCTAAAGTCCACAATTCGAAAGTGCCGTTTATGCCCGCCGCCGCGGTGGCGGCATGTGATGCGGCCTTTGTTATTCCGACCGTTGGTCCTCTTCTTTTTCTCAAGAAGCTTTTTAGTCGGTTTAACTTTTTTTCGCTTTTTCTCTTCAACTCTTGTTAACTTTTCATGAGCGGGAAGAATCAACCGCCGAGTTCCAGGAGTTCTTGGTCGAAATTTCTTAATCATTTAATTCCCTCAGCTCCTTTAAACATTATCCAAGCTATCATTGGGCTCTAAAGTCACGATTGCTTTCTTAAAGCCGGTTTTTTGACCGACTCCCCTGCGCGTCCTGAGAAGCCTGGTCGATTTTGGTTTTACATTAATCGTGTTGACCGCAGTCACTTTGATATTTTTGTCTTTGTAAATTTCCTCAACAGCTTGAGCAATTTCCTTCTTGTTGGCAAGACGGTCGACAATGAACACATATTTCGGTTTATCGCAACGCGAGACACAAGGGTTACTGTCGTTGTTTACCAAGCTTTCCAGGGTTGTAGACTTCTCCGTCACTCGCCGATGCTTGATAACTTGCCTGGGATTACGTTTCTTCATATACTAACCTTCTACAATAACCATTCCGTTACTTGCTTCAATGCCGCTTCAGTGACATAAAGATCACCGGCAAGCATGACATCATAGCCGCTTATATTCTTCGATAATTTAAACTCAGCCTTAGGAATATTTCTTAAGCTTTTTACAAAGTTCCTATGGTGATCGGTATGGACCGAAAGCTTTGTTTTCTTGCCTTCGACCTCAACTTCCTGCTCGTTGACCTCGCCCAGAAACAATGCCCGGCCTTTATTTCCCAGAGCGCTTATAAACTGCGCAACCGATTTTGTCTTCGGTTGTTCCATTTTCAGCTCGTCTATGACAAAAAGTCTTTCCTGGCGAATTTTTTCTCCGATAAGACTGCGTATCGCCGCCCTTCTTTCCTTCTTGTTAATTCGCACGTGCTGGTCAAACTTAGGCTTGGGTCCAAACACGATACCTCCGCCTCGGAATTGGGGGCTCACTAGCGACCCTTGCCTTGCCCGTCCGGTCCCTTTTTGAGGCCTGGGCTTTTTAGTCGTATGCTTCACTTCCGAGCGCGTTTTCGTGTTGGCCGACCACTGTCTTGCATTGGCCCTTATTGCAACGATATAATCTTTAATCGATTGACTGTTGGCCTCAGCCTTGGCCAAACGATCGTCTACTTCAACCGCACCAATTTCCTGACCAGCAAGATTGTATTTTTTTAGCTGTGCCACTACTTACTCCCAGTTATTTCTTAGCCTTTTTTGTTGCTTCCTGAAGGTAGACCAAGCCGTTTTTAGGCCCGGGAACCGATCCCTTAACAACAATCAGATTATCATCTTTATTCACCATGACAACTTCAAGCCCTTGTACGGTCGTTCTGTATCCGCCCATCTGGCTCGCTCTCTTTCCTCCCGGAAAACATCGTCCGGGAGTACTTCTCATACCGGTCGATCCGCCGTGGCGGTGAACCGGGCCTGTACCGTGGGTTGCGGGATAACCTCGGAAATGATACTTCTTCATCACTCCCTGAAATCCTTTACCGATCGATGTGGCTGTCGCGTCTACATAGTTAACTTCGACAAACATGTCCACGCCCACTTCCTGGCCGACTTGAAAGTCTGTCGAGTTTTCGACCCGACATTCGGTCAAATAGCGTCTGGGAGCGAGTCCCGCCTTCTTAAAGTGGCCGAGCTGCGGCTTCCTCACACGCTTTTCAAGCGTACGCGGATCCTTAACTTTTATTTCTTCAAAACCGAGTTGAATTGCGTCGTAGCCATCACTCTCAACGGTTTTCACCTGAGTGACAACGTTTGGCTCCGCTTCAATCACAGTGCAGACCACAACATTGCCGTTGTCGTCGAACATCTGCATCATTCCGCGCTTTTTACCCATCAGTTTACGTGCCATACACTTGTTCCTTCATCAGTTAGGTCCTGCCGAAATTGCCGACAGAACACTTCCTCGCTATACTTGTGTTGTAAACATCAAAAACTTGTACCGCTTAACTAGACACCTTGCAGATTTTGTTAAATCCTTGGGCAGCTAGCGCACCATTTGATGCACAGCGTACTTAATGAATTTGAAAGGATTAAGCATATCAAAGCCCGAATTTATGCGCAATAGAAGGGATAAAAAAAATTCACTTCCTATGAATTTACCTCTGTCTGCCCTTCTTTGCCGGAACTGTTATGGTCTGATTTTGTCGCTTGACCATCCGATTTTGAACCTTTTCTATGTCGGCATCGTCGGCTAATTCGAGCCGATCGAGATAATCGGACAATAGAGCCCCTTTTCTCATCATATAGTCTCCGGGCGCTTTCACAGCCCCCCTGACCCTGACTTTGACAAGCAAACTTTTGAATCGGACTGCCTGTCCGTCGTGAAGCACGGAATCCTCATTGAGCCCTGCGGCTTCGGCATCGAATCGAGGCTTGACTACATGTAAAATGTCTTTCAGGCGGGTGCGGCGGGCAAAGGTGTGATACCCGGGATTGTCCACTTCCCCCATGACTTTAACCACGATGACATCTTGAAGCTCCTGCGGAGGCTCGGGGGGCTGTTTTATGAGGGCAATAGAAAAGAAAAAGGCTAGTACGCCAACGGCGATCAAAACAGCCGCCCACTCATGGGGCGGCAATTTTGGCGATTCTTGATTAGGCGGCATTCTCGACTGCATTGAAGTACTTGCGCATCGCTTCGGTTTTAACAACGCCGGCGGCAATAGCTGTTGAGACGTTCACAAGTCCCAGCCCCACTGAGACGACGGGGTTTGCGCTGACAACAAGAAGCAGCGACTGCAGCGCAATTCCTGTTGTGTTGCTTGCAATCTTCCACAGCGCCTCTCGTTTAACCTGCCTGGAGTCGTCCTTGGAATCGGCAGCGCTTCTGTAGCTCCTGATCTCAGACAAGGTGCTTGTGGCAAGAACGACTATATAAACAACACGCATTGTAGGACAAAGCGCAACTTTAGCCACAAATGCCAAGGGTGTGGCGCCGAAAATTTCAGCTCCGCCGATACTGGCCGCCATTTTGCCCAAATCAAGCAGTCCGGCCCCGCCGCAGAGCGCGACGACTGCCAACGAATCCAAGGCGATGACGCTAACATTCTGTGCGAAGCTAAGA
>SLFE01000106.1 GCA_007124415.1 Waddliaceae bacterium
GAGTTCAGCCAGCAGTTTGTCATCCACCATCCCGAAGTTCAGGAAGCTTTTGAAAAAGGTTCGGGCTATCACGAGGAATATTCCGATATTCTGGGGCAAAAATTCGCCTACTACGCCAAAACCTTCGATTTTCACGGTAAGACTTATGTCTTGAGAACGGCTTTCCCCTTTCAATATGTGGAGAAGCTTCTTCAGGATTTCCAGACAGGATTTTTCATGCTGACCTTTTTAGGGCTCCTGTTATTTTCGCTTTTAACCTGGTATGCGATTCATCGTCTGACAAGACCGATCGAACAGATCATCGGCGCTATCAAGCCTTATGAAAAGGGGCTTGCGTCGACGATTCCGGAAATTACAATCAACTCCTCCAATCCACAAGATGAATTCGGAAGGCTGGCCCATACGCTGAATTCACTGTCAGCGAGAATCCAACGGCACATATCGCGGCTTGTTAAGGAAAAGAATGAAAAGGGGGCTATTCTTGAATCCCTTGTCGAAGGGGTTGTCGCCGTCGATAAAGATATGAATGTGACCTATGTGAACAACATGGCCTTGGATCTTCTGGGATTTAGCCGCGAAGAGCTTTTGGGAGCTAATCTGAGAATCGCCGGCCAGCCTGAGTGCGAAAGGCTCCTTTTGGAGTGCCAGCAAGAAGAGGAGCCGCGGTCTCATTCTGTTCAGTTCGGAGAAGGGGCCAATGTCCGTTTCCTCGACCTGATCGCCGTTCCGATTAAAGACAAGCATGGCATGGTATTGGTTCTGCAGGATAAGACGACCTATCATAAAATGATGCAGATGAAAAAAGATTTCATCGCCAACGCCTCGCACGAGCTGAAAACGCCTATCACGATCATTATGGGTTTTGCAGAGACGCTGCATGATATGCCTGAAATCCCCAAAGACAAGCTTAAGAATATTACCGGAAAGATCGTTAAGAACGCCGAGAGGATGAACAATGTCATTCAGGACCTGTTGATTCTTTCCGATATTGAGAACCTTCCTGCGTCAAGGCTGGGAGAGGTGGATATGCTCGAGCTTGTGATGAGCTGCCGCGAAACTCTTCTGACAGTCTTTAGCGATGCTAAGGTGGCAGTTGTCAACGAGCTTGACGAAGAGCCTTTTATTGTCGCTGATCAGTATCTTATGGAGCTTGCGGTCAATAACTTGCTGAACAACGCCGCTAAATACTCCGACGGGCCGGCCGACATTACCGTGACGCTAGCAAGAGAGGGCGAAAACTTCAAACTGTCCGTTGCCGATAAAGGGATCGGCATTCCCGAATCCGATATCGAGTTTTTGTTTCAGCGGTTTTATACTGTCGACAAGGCGCACTCCCGCAAAATGGGAGGATCGGGCCTGGGCCTGTCCATCGTTAAAACGATCATCGAAAAGCATTTCGGCGAGATTTCGTTAAAATCGAAAGTGGGCGTTGGCTCGACGTTCACTTTGATTCTTCCTTTCAATCCCGGATTTAAGTTGCCAGAATGATCCCGACTCTGCTATGAGAGTGGGTTATGAGTGAAGATACGAAGGCGATCACAGAGTCGGTTTCCAAGGTTGTCCCCAAGTTTCATGATGCTCTTGAAGAGGTGCACAAAGTCATTGTAGGACAAAAGCATCTGGTCAAAAGCATGTTTGTCGGACTGCTTGCCGACGGCCATTTGCTTGTCGAGGGGGTTCCGGGCCTTGCCAAGACCATGGCGGTGAACACGCTTTCGAAGGTAATATCGTGCGACTTTAAGCGGGTACAGTTCACTCCCGACCTCCTTCCCGCCGATCTGACGGGAACGACGATCTTCAATCAGGCGGAAAACAAGTTTGTCATCAGAAAAGGTCCCATTTTCACCAATATCCTCTTGGCCGACGAAATCAACCGCGCTCCTCCCAAGGTCCAATCGGCCCTTCTCGAAGTGATGCAAGAAAGGCAGGTCACCATCGGCGGCACTACTTACGAGACCGGAAAGCCCTTTATGGTCATGGCCACCCAAAATCCCATTGAACTGGAAGGCACTTATATCCTCCCGGAAGCGCAGACCGACCGTTTTATGATGAAAGTGCTCATCGATTACCCCTCGAAAGAAGAAGAAAAGGAAATCATGAACCGAATGGGCAAGATTTCCGGCCTTCCCGGCGTCGAAGCTGTTATCAGCGCCGATGATGTATTGGAAGCGAGGGATCTGGTCGATAAGATTTATATCGACGACAAGGTTGTCGATTATATTCTCGATGTGGTTTTTGCAACCCGCGCTCCGGCCGAGTATGGGGTCGACATTGAGGGGCTTCTTCAATTCGGCGCCTCGCCAAGGGCGAGCTTGTCGCTTCAAATCGCGGGAAAGGCGCACGCCTTTTTGGAAGGCAGAGGCTATGTCACTCCCCAAGACATTAAAAGCATCGGTCCCGATATTCTACGCCATCGGCTCAGACGCTCTTATGAGGCGGAGGCCGAAGGCGTTGCTTCTGACGATATTTTAGACAGAATCTTTTCGACAATCCAAGTTCCCTGATGGAAAAAGCAACCAAAGAAATCTTCAGCAAGATCCAGCGTATAGAAATCACGACGACCCGTCTTGTCGAAGAGATTTTAGGCGGCGCCTACCGCTCGGCATTCAAGGGCACCGGGATTGAATTCGAAGAGGTGCGGGAATATGTCCATGGCGACGATATCAGGACAATCGACTGGAACGTCACCGCCCGTATGAACCATCCTTATGTGAAGACCTTTCGGGAGGAAAGAGAGCTGACGGTCATGCTTCTCGTTGATATTTCGGCGTCGTCGAGGTTCGGCTCTAAAGAGCGGCTTAAAAGCGAGCTCATCGCAGAAATTTCCGGGGCTCTGGCTTTTTCCGCCATCAAAAATCAGGACAAGGTGGGACTCATATTATTTTCCGACGAGGTGGAGCACTACCTGCCTCCAAGAAAAGGGAAACGGCACGTTTTGCGGGTGATTCGCGATATCATGATCTACGAGCCGAAGCGCCGCAAGACAGATATCGCCGCGGCCCTTCGTTTTTTGGGCAAGATTCAAAGCCGGATGGCGGTTTGTTTTCTAATTTCCGATTTTTACTGCGACTCGAACTACACCCACGAACTGAAAATCAATAACAAGCATCACGATTTGATCCTTCTCGGCGTGAAGGATCCTTTTGAAAAAGAATTTCCGGAATTTTCACTCGCGACCTTAAGGGATTTGGAGTCGGGTAAGATCCTTCAAGTAGACACCGAAGATGCGAAGGTGCGGAAAAAGTTTCACGAAGAGGTTGAAAGGCAGCAAGAAGATTTGAAGCAGCTGGTGAATCGGCTGGGAATCAATTTCGTTGAATTCGAGACAGACAAGCCTTATGCGGCGGCTATCCAAAGGTTTTTCAAGCAACGGGAGAGGCAGCGGCGATGAGATGGGCGGTACTGCTGATGCTATTTCCGATGATCGCTTTCGGTCAAAATCCGGCTGATCGAGCAGAGCCTCCTTTGATGTTTTCCAAAGAGCCCGTTATGACGGTTGATCAGCAGATTAGGGCTGAATGGATGGACGGTCCGGAGGCTGCTAAAAAGGAAATCGCAAGAAATCGCCGAATTCTAAGGCAGCATCGGTTTCCGCTTGGAAAAGCGGTTTTTTTTCTTCTTTTGGGACTTGCAGTCGCTTTTGTATTCGTTTTCCAAAAAGATATTGCCGAATTGCTGAAAAGACGGCTTGCAAAACCTAAGGAGCCCGCTGAAATATCCCGGGAGAAGCTCAGCGGGCTGGACGGGGTGGAGAACTTAAACGATCGTTATCTGCAATTGGGACGCGTCGTCCGCGAGCATATTCAGACTAAATATCAAATCAGGGCAAAAGTACAGACAAAAGAAGAGCTGCTGTCTCAAGAAGTTTTAGAGGGAGAAGATGAGTTAAAGCACCTTTTTGACGACATCGAGAGGGTGGTTTATGCCAAAGTTCTTCCCAAAGAAGAAGAGTATGAAAAATCACGAAAGATTGTAGAAGAATTTGTAGAAAATTAAGGTGCTGCCATGAATGGAATTCAAAACTATGAATACTATGTCCCGATCGATAAAGAGCCGATCGAAAACAGGGCCGAACATTTCATCAACCAGTTGAAAAACCAAAAGATTGAGGAAAAAATCGTCCGTGCAGCTCTTCGGGTTTTGAAGAACCTTGCCGATATTTTGACTATGGGCGGCTGTGCGCTCCTTTTCTTTGGACTTGCCGCCTCGAGCGGGATAGCTGTCATCTTGGGAGGGGCTGCGGCGGCACTCGGAGCTGCCTGCCTGCTGTGCAAAGATCTTGAAACCCGCACCTTTAAATTAGAAAAGGCTGCCGCCCATCTTCGGCAAGCCTGTTCTTATGTCGACGAGAAAAAATTCCACGACGCCGCCTCGGAGATTGAAAGAGCTCAGGAAATATTGCCGGAAAGCGAGATCAAAGATACCAGAATTTA
>SLFE01000010.1 GCA_007124415.1 Waddliaceae bacterium
TACACGGACGCAGTGAGACATCTCTAGAAAATAATCATCTTTTCCATCTTCTTCGTCAGCCATGTCTAAAGACATGCCTTCCTCAGAAGATGAAAAATCTAATCATTTTCTAGAGCGCTCAACGCGGATTAGGGTCACAATCAGGGGTTTAAGAAATGATGAAGTGCTTTGGCAATATAAGCCGCAATGCGGGGTTTATACCAAGGGAAGCGATCAATCAACCGTAAAAAAAATTTTAAGCGACATTGAAAGCGAGCTTCTTGTGATCAAGCCAAACGGCGAGTCTCTAGGAAAGGGCATCATTATTATAAAGAGAAGGGATTTGGAGAAAACGCTTAAATACATTTTTTCTAAGAGTCAGTCCTTAAAAACAGATCCCGACCGTTCGTATAACTGGTGGGCGCAAGATAAGGAAAAGTTTTTTATAGTGGAAGAGTTCGCCTCTTCCGATACTCTTTATGTCTCGCATTTAGGCAATTTGCCTTATGATCCCACGATGCGGGCTGTTTTTTTGCTTATATTTAATAAAGGCACCATTGAAACCCAAGTTTTGGGTTATTATTGGAAGCTCCCGAAATATTCATTGGCAGCAGCCGGGTCGCTGATAGATAGACACAAATCATACGGCAAGGTTCCCTACTTTGCGAAAGTCGATTCTGAAATATGGAAGAAGGTTGAGCTAGAGCTTGATCAAGTTTTGAACCGCCTTTGCTGCATTCTTTTAACTGAATGATGGGTGTTCATTAAAAATCGGTAACCGGTTTGATGGCCTTGCCGTTTTTTGAGTCTTGAATCGCACGGTTGACCTGATCGGGAGCGTAGTGTGTGATGAGATCTGTGAAGGGAAACCTCTCTTTTTTGTAGCATTTGATCAGGTAGGGGATGAATTCCTGCGGATTGCTGTCGCCTGCGACGCTGTTAAAAATGGTCTGGCCGGGGAGCGGGGGCGGCATTTCGTTTTCCCGATACGTCGATATCGCAAGGAGGGAGAGCTTGCCTTTTCCGCTTAAGGCGAATCTCGCTTCTTTGTTGGGGCGGGTGTTTCCTGTCGTTTCGACGATGATCGGTTCGATCTTGAGCATATGGGCGGTTTTTTCCTGTTAAGACCAGCGCTTTTGTTTCTGTGGGCATATCTTACTTTTGAAAGGGCGGCGATTTTTACATAATATTTTTTTTTGAGGGTTTAATTAAACGATCCGAGTTGTTACAACAAGCCCTTAACATTGAAGGAGAGTTGCTATGAAAAAACCGCCTGAGCTCACAACCACTGCCGGCGCTCCGGTGCCGGATAATCAGAATTCCGTAACCGCAGGGCCTCAAGGGCCGTTATTGCTGCAGGATTATCAGCTAATTGAAAAACTGGCCCATCAAAATCGCGAACGGATCCCTGAGCGGCCGGTGCACGCCAAGGGGTGGGGAGCCCGCGGGACGCTGAAGATAACCGGCGATATTTCCAAATACACCTGCGCCAAAGCGCTCCAGCCAGGAGCCGAAACTCCCATGATTGCCCGCTTCTCAACAGTCGCCGGCGAATTGGGCGCTGCCGACGCTGAAAGGGATGTGAGGGGATTTGCCCTCAAATTTTATACCGAAGAGGGTAACTGGGATCTTGTCGGCAACAACACACCGGTTTTTTTCGTTCGCGATCCCTATAAGTTTCCCGACTTCATCCACACGCAAAAAAGGCATCCAAAAACAAACTTGAGATCCAAGACCGCAATGTGGGATTTTTGGTCGCTTAGCCCCGAGTCGCTTCATCAGGTGACGATATTGATGTCTGATCGGGGATTGCCCATATCGCCGATGCACATGAACGGCTACGGCTCGCACACCTACAGCCTTTGGAATGAACAAGGCCAAAGATATTGGGTGAAGTTCCACTTCAAAACGCAGCAAGGGCATAAGCATTTCACTAATGCCGAGGCTGTCGAGGTTGTCGGACGCTCTCGCGAGACCTCTCAGGAAATGCTCTACGGCGCAATCGAAAAGGGCGAGTATCCGAGGTGGACGTTTCAGATCCAGATCATGCCAGAAGAAGAAGCGGTGAATACATCTTTCAACCCCTTCGACCTGACAAAGGTGTGGCCCCACAAAGATTATCCTCCAATCGATGTCGGAGTACTCGAGCTCAGCAGCAACCCTGAAAACTATTTCGCCGAGATCGAACAGCTCGCTTTCGCCCCATCCAACGTTGTCCCCGGGGTGAGCTGGTCGCCAGACAAAATGCTCCAGTCGAGGATCTTCTCTTATGCCGACGCCCACAGATACCGCCTCGGGACCCATTACGAGGCGCTGCCGGTGAATGCTCCGCGCTGCCCCGTCCACCATTACCATAAGGACGGCAAGATGAATTTCTTCGGGCACAAAAGCGGCAGCAAAGACGCTTACTACGAACCCAACTCGATGGGTGGAGCGGTCGAAAGGCCCTCATGTAAAGAGCCTCCCCTTAAAATATCAGGAGATGCCGACCGTTACGACCACCGGGAAGGCAATGACGATTTCTCCCAGCCGCGGGCCCTTTTTGAGCTTTTCGACCAAGGACAAAAGGAGCGCCTTTTCAGCAATATCGCCGAAGCAATGGAGGGGGTTCCCAAAGAGATTGTCGAGCGCCAGCTTGCCCTTTTTGATAAAGTGCACCCCGAATATGGGCAGGGAGTGAGGAAAGCCCTTGATAATTAATGCGTTGTAGATTTTATCTTGTTTTCCGACACTGAAATGATATATAGAGGAAGTAGAGCGAACAAGAAAGGAGAGAGGTATGCCTCAACAACAAGTAGACAAGCTTTTAAAAGCTTTTGATAAGGCGATTAAGAATAAAGAGAAAGGCAAATTCGGCAAAGACGATATCAATGAAATTTATGAAGCGGCGAATGAAGCCTTCGATTTTCAATATGACTTGAGCCAGGATCAGATCGACAAGATCCGCGATAAGTGGGTGACTCTTGCGGAAGAGAAAATCGACAAGAGCGGCGCAACAAAGAAACTGCAAGGAACAAGCCGCGCCGAAGCGATCCGTTCGGTTTTGCAATCGATGCTGTAGAATGAAATTTTTTCTTTTTGCTTTGACAGCTTTATGGGGTCCTGTTTTTGGCATCGTGAACGCTCCTGCGTACCCGACCAAGGCCAAGCCCCAGCTTCCGCTTGAGGTTTACGACGAATCCTTTGCGAAGATTCTCGGAACCGAGCCCAAGCTCGTACATTTGGCCGAAGGATTCGGTTTCACCGAAGGCCCAGTCTATGTCCAGATGAAAGATTCGGAAGAAGGCTATCTCTTTTTTACCGATCAGATCAACGACAATATCCTGATGCTTCGCTGGCACGGTTTGAACCCCTACAACACCATCACCCCATTGTCTTGGGAAAAGCCGGTTGTCTACCGCCACCCATCGAGCATCGCCGACGGACAGACAGCCGACCTGCAGGGGCGGCTTTTGACGGCGGAAACGACCGGCAGGCGGGTGTCGATTACCGAGTTCGACGGCACAGTCAAAACCCTTGTCGGCTTTTACGACGGCAAGCCCCTGAACTCGCCGAATGACCTCGTGGTTAAATCGGACGGCACTGTCTGGTTTACCGACCCTCACTACGGCTGCCTGCAATTTCCCCAGGAGTGCTACCTTCCTAACAACGTCTACCGCTTCGATCCCGAAACCAAAGATTTGACCGTCGTCGTCGCCGACCTTCAAATGCCGAACGGCATTGCCTTTTCCAAAGACGAAAAAACGCTTTTCGTCATCGACAGCGGCGCCATACAAGCCCCCCGCACCTATTATACCGACAAACATCACGCCATCTACGCCTATGACGTCTCCGAAGACAGCGAAACAGTGTCTAACCAAAGAGAGTTCGCTGTTGTTTCGCCCGGTTTTCCTGACGGCATGCGCCTCGACGAACATGATAACATTTATGTCGGCGCCCTCGACGGCATCCACGTCATCAACCCCGAAGGCAAGCTTATCGGGAAGATTTTGATGCCCAAAGAGACGGCGAACCTGACATTCGGCGGCAAGGACAATAACATTCTCTTTATCTGTTCTTCAAACTCTGTCTGGGCGATTAAGCTCAACACGAAAGGGGCCAAGCCGGTCCCCGTCATCGACCCAGCCTCTCCTTACTGAAAGAGCTCCTTGAACGGCAGCCCTGCGGTTTTGTGGAGGAATCCAATGTCCTCTCCGGCTATGCGGTAGGTTGAAACGGCGAAAATGTCAAAATCGCTCAGTAAAGGCTCTATTTCAGACCGTTTTTTGCCCGTTATATCTCCTGTATACCTCTAGGGATTAATTATTTTATTCAGTTTATGTGTTTGTAATTCAGTAGTATAAAGTAATTTGTAAGAATTATCTTCTATTTGTAATTATTTGTTAAATTTAAAAATATAGTAATTAATATAATAAGAATAAAATAAAAAAAAATAAATA
>SLFE01000013.1 GCA_007124415.1 Waddliaceae bacterium
ACCGGCCTGACATATCAAGAGCAAATCGCCTGCATCGAAAAGGCGGGCGAAAAAGCGGCCTTGCAAATGAAAGATCTAGAACGCCCTTTCCCTGCAGACATTTGGGAAACAATCCGTCAAAGCTGGAAAAAGTCCCTTGAACTGGAAAGGGACAAGACTCTCGCGGATTTTGGAGTCAAAAAAATCTCCGAAGGTATTCCCTTATTCAGTTATGACCGCTTGTTCCTTGGATTGAGCAAAAAAGACAATTCAAATTATGACGAATTAGACCCTGCAGGATACGTATTTTTGAAGCTAAAGGAGCCGGAAATGCGGTATTATTGCCGATTTCAATCGCTAAATCTCGACCTTTATTTTGGGAATACTTTAAAAACGCTTCAATCCTGGGGGTACCGCCCCGTGAAATATCCCGTGAGAGGCGATATTGCAGCTTATATAGAGGGCAGAGTGGAGCTTGATCGATGTCTTTTCAGGCATTACGGAATCTATCTTGGAAAAGGAATGGTTCAATCGAAATATGGACGATATTCATATTCAGGAATTTATAAACACAAAATATTTCATATTCCCTTAGATTACGGATTAAATGTCGTTTTTTTTCATAAAAACAAAAAACTAAAAGATTAATTAATTTTATGTTAAAATTAAAATAGGGAAAGGATTAGCTTTAGGTCAAAATTATGTCTAAAGAAGAAGAAAAATCTCGTTTTTATGACAATATTAAAGCCCAAAAAATAGATGGGCAAAAAGGATCGTCCGGCCTGGACTCCAAGGTCAGTGCGAAAATGGAGGCGGCTCTTGCAATTCATCCTCCCGTCGAATTGGAAAACTATTCCCTCTACCAAAGCCGATTCAAAAAATGCAGGGGAAATATTCAGCCGCATGAGGCGCAAAAGTGCCTGTGTCTGCTCAAGGCCATTTCGGGAATTGAGGGCAAAAAAAGCATGCTTTCAAAAATTTCTCAAATGAGCACATCTCTCCTGCTTGGAAGGCGGCGAAAAGAAAAAAAGGAAATCAACGTTTGCGGGCCAAAAGTCTCTACAATGGATTTTTCCCTCGATTCCGACGCCGTCGAAAACCCCGACCCCCTTCTCAAAATCCTCCACGCCCACTGCACCAACATTGATACGATCATTTTAAATTCCTGCAATGTGGATAAAGAGGGCATGGAGAGTCTTGCCAAACTGCCTAAGTTAAAAGCCTTGTCTTTAAGTTTTTGCGACCATCTCACCGACGACCTGATCAAGGATTTGGGCAATATAACCCAGCTTAGAGAACTGAAACTGAGCTGGAACCGCAAACTTCCCCTCAAGGCGCTATCTTCATTATCCAGCTTAAAGGATCTGGAATTACTCGATATATCCCACACAAACATCACCGATGAAGTGCTCGATTATATCGGCCGGCTCGAAAATCTGACCACGCTCAATTTAGATGATTGCGGCAGCATTACCGAGAAAGGGGTAGACAAATTGAAGTCCTTGAAAAAACTTCACACAATCAACCTCTCCTCGTGCAGCGTTACAGATGATGGCATCAAGAAAATAATCGAGCTCTTTCCGGATCTGATGTCGGTAACCATCAGAAACAATTACTTTTCCGATTCAGGGGCATCAGAACTGTCGAATCTTAAAGAATTGACACACCTCGACTTGAGTTGGTCGCATAATTTTGGGGGCAGCTTTTTAGACAAGCTGGCAACCCTGCCGAAGCTTCGGCTTTTAAACTTATCCCGATCAGGGCATCTGGACATGTCTAAAATTCAATGGAAAAACTTTAAAAATCTCATGTATATGAATTTATCATACACGAACGCCGATGACGAGACCCTTCGCCAAATTTCCTTTATGCCGATGTTCTGCGGCGGCTCTTTCGGCAATTGCAAAAATATTTCTACCGAAGGGGTCAAACACTTTTCCGGCATTGATAATATCCATTACCTGGATTTTACCAATTGCGGCCTCAGCTACGAGGAGCTCGCTCCTCTCTTCCCGCCCGGCGTCGACATCCGGGTATAAAAAAAAACTGCAAATATGCTAGTATTGACTGAAGTCATCGGACTTCCTCACCCTTTCGGTCAGGCGAGAGGCCTCAGATGGCGTCGATCGCGACAAGGGAATAGCCGAAGCTATTGCCGAGGAGCGACCTCTCGGCAGATGAGGTCTGGCAGCCGATCGAAAACTGACCGAAAAGGCGATAGAAGGCCCATTCATGCGGAGAAAAAGATGATCGGACGAAACGACGCTTGTTTTTGCGGAAGCGGAAAAAAATGGAAGAAATGCCATTATCCTGATGCCGGAAACTTGGCTTACAAGGAAAACCTGAAAGATGTTTATAAAAAGAAATATGGCATCCTCTTAAAAACGGACAAGGAGATCGAAGGAATTCGAGAGTCCTGCCGACTGGCGTCGAAAATCCTGGACGCGACATGTCAAATGGCCAAAGCGGGGGTCACGACAAACGAACTCAACGAATTCGCCCATCAAATGCATGTCGACCACGGCGCAATTCCCGCTCCCCTCCACTATGGAGATCCTCCTTTCCCAAAAAGCATATGCACCTCGCTCAATGATGTGATCTGCCATGGCATACCTGACGACAAGCCCTTAAAAGACGGAGACATTCTCAATATCGACGTGACCTGCATCTTGAACGGGTTTTTCGGCGACTGCAGCAGGATGGTTCTGATAGGAAAGGTCGACGAAGAAAAGCGCCATGTCACCGAGGTGGCTCATGAATGCCTGATGCGGGCAATCGATATCTTGAAACCGGGACTCCCCCTATACGAAATCGGCGAGGCTATCGAATCTTACGCCCAATCCCAAAATTGTTCAGTCGTTAATCAGTTTATCGGCCACGGCGTCGGCATACACTTTCATGAAAGCCCGCAGGTGTACCACCATAGGAACTCGACCAAGACTCCCCTTGCCCCAGGGATGACATTCACCATCGAACCGATGATTAATCTAGGGGCAAGAGAGGCCGTTATCGACGAGAAGGATCAATGGACGGCACGCACGATAGACGGTAAAGCCAGCGCCCAGTGGGAGCATACCATCCTCATAACAGATACCGGTCATGAAGTGCTCACTACTTGGAAAAAGGATACTTAATTCTGTTCAAGAAGGGAGCCGACGAGTCCGTGAAGCTCCGTCACTTCTTCACGGTAGAGCCTGTCTAGCCGGTCGTAATCCTGACTTAAGACAATGAAATCTTTTTCAAGTTTCAAGTAGCAGTCGTCTTGACCGAAAGTGGTTTTTTCTTCCAGCTCTTTTTTCATAAGGGCAAGGCTTTCTTTCGTCGCAAAAAGTTCCCGGCGGGTATCATCGAGCACTTTTCCCTTTTCCTCAAACTGTTTGCGAAGCTGGCGGTAAAGGGGCTCGTAATTATCGGCCGGAGCTTCCTCTTTGGGAAGAACAGTCCTCTCCACTTGATACTTTTCCGCCATTTGACTAGCTGCTCTCTCGCCCTTATACGCCTCCACCTCTTCGGCCAGCTTCTCGTTTTGTAATTCGGCATTCTCTAGCTTTAGCTCAAGCTCGGAGCACTTGGCCTCGCAATCTTTTTTTTTCTCTTCGGTCCAGTTCAAATCGGCAAGGAGTTTTTCTTTTTCGTCATTCCATGTCTTTTGAAATGTATTGAGCTTTTCATCGAGAGCGGCGATATGGGAGAGGCGGTTCTTTGAAGCTTCCCTGTCGCTTGTCAGAAGAATTTCGATCTCTTCGTAAGAGAGCGCAGTCACGACAAAAGAGAGAGCGGATGCCATGGCAAGCCCGACAAACCAAAAGCGTTCGGCAACAGCCACAGAAGAAAATGACGCGAAAAGGAGGCCGGCCAAAATAACGAGAGAGACGGCAAGCCCTTTCATCTTCCATTGCCAGCAAAGCCCGATCCCGCCGAGGGCGACCAAAGACAAATACAGGTGGGAGGGGGATAATTTAACAAGGTAAACCAAAAAAATCAGCAGCGTCATAAATGGGCCGAGAATAGACCAAAATTTTATTTTGCGTCCGATTGAATTAGTAGCTGTATCCATGTTGCATCCTTTGCCAGAAAAACAAACTGTCTGACACTAATCGGTTGTAGCCGACAGTCGGGATTTTCTCATTACTGCCATTTTTTTTCTAGAAAATGATGTGCACAATTGAAAAATCATCAATAAATGGGCCGGATCCATTAATTTTCCGCGCTTCTGTTATGATTTTATCAAGAAGCGCGCTTTTGCCGCCTTGATGGGAAGAGACAATCTGAAAAAAATCATCAAGAGTCGTTCGGCTCCCGTCTTTTTTTTGTATTTCGTAGACTCCGTCGCTATAAACTAATAGGTGGCCCCCCTCCCCGACTGTGCAGGATTGCTCGTTGAAAACCGCATCGTCAATGCCGCCGATAAGGAATCCGTCAGTATTGAGCTGATGGATTTTCTCGCTTGAATCAATCAGCAAGGCGGGAGGGTGCCCGCCGCTCGCATAGGTAAGACAGCGGCTTTCTTTATTATAGACGGCATACCACATGGTAAAAAACATCTGATTGTTTTTTTCCATCGGGAACGCGGCATTTAAAGCGCTGAGAACGCTTTTTGGCGACAGGTAATCCGTCTGACCCAAAGCGTAGGTTCTGAGAACATTGATAACCGATATAGACAGCAGCGCCGCCCCTACCCCGTGCCCGCAGACGTCAAGAAGATAAACAGCAAAATTGTCATCGTCAAGCCAGTGATAACCGAAGGCGTCGCCCCCGAGCTCCTGGGAAGGGAGAAATTCCCATTTCACCGTGATAGGATCTTCTTCGGGAGGCGGAAGCAATGACCTGACATACTCTGCGGCCTCGCCAAGCTCAGCTTGCAGGGCGGCGCGGCTTTTCGCTAATTTATCGAAGGCCTCATTACGTTCCAAAAGACGTATATAACCTTGCGAGTGGTAGCGGACGCGCGCGATCATTTCAACTTTATCCGGCAGTTTGACCAAGTAGTCGTTGGCTCCGCAAGCAAATGCTTCGGCCTTGACAACCGGTTCTTCTTTGGAGGAAAGAACAATCAGCGGCACTTCTTTTGTTTTTGAGTTCACGCGAAAATAACGGACAAGCGTCATGCCGTCAATTTCCGGCATGACAAGATCCTGCAAGATCACTGTAGGAGAAAATTCATTGGCAACTTTAATCGCCTGCGTCGGATCGGAGCAATAGGCGAATTCAATATCTTTTTCGTCCTTGAGCATCAGCTTGACCGATTCGGCAATAATGGGCTGATCGTCGATCAAAAGAACCTTGACCGGACGGCAATTTACAGCTTTAGAGGGTTCGATTTGAGTCATACTATCAATTTTCTTTTTTTTAATCGGGATAAAATCGCCAAAGGTATGTCGGTTAGCTTCAACACATCGCACGCCGCTCCGAGCTCGGCCGCCGCCTTGGGCATTCCGTAAACAGCGCATGTCTCCTCGTCTTCGGCAATTGTGTACCATCCTTGATTTTTTAGGGTTTTCAAGCCTTTCGCGCCGTCGGAACCCATCCCGGTCAAAAGCACGGCTATCGACGGGTTCGGCCAATATTTGGCAAGGCTTTCAAAAAAAATATCGATCGACGGGCGGTAAGGCGTGTAATCAGGCTGCGAGGTATAGGCTAGGCGCCCGTCAGGGGTCACCCTCAGATGCCATGTTGAACCTGAAACATAAACCACTCCGGGTTTTGGCTCTGTTTCTCTCTCGATCAGTTGTACGGGAAGATGCGAGCGTTTGGCAAGCCAGTCGACAATCCCCGTGATGAATTTATCGTCGACATGCTGGATGATGACAACCGGAGCATTAAGATTCGAAGGAAATGAGGAAATAATGGAGGCGACAGCCAAAGGGCCTCCTGTTGATGCTCCGATCGCGATGATAGGCGCCCCTTTTCCCGGTGCCGTCTTGAGCTCTTTGAATTCCGCTTTAGCTCTTGCTATTTTTTCCGGTTCGACCAGCATAGACATCTGCCTGATTTTCTGAATCAGGGAGGAGTATTCCTTATCCTTTCCTATTTCGGGGACGACGGCAACATCCAAAGCCCCGTGCGACATCGCCTCGAATATCAAAGAAGAGTTTTTTCCGATATCATGGGTCACTAAAAGTATGGGGGAGTCTGTATTGGTCATGAGATCTTTTGTCACCTGAATGCCGTCCAAGTCGGCAACTTGTATATCAAGCAAGATTAGATCGGGCTTTTCCTTGCCGGCAAGTTCCACGGCGTGCTGACCGTAATTTGTGGTCCATACCACCAAATGATCGCTTAATTCATGGATAACGTCCCGCAGCCTCTCGCGCTGCTCGTTCAGATGATGTACAATTCCTATTTTCATTTGCCACCTATCAATTCCGCGACAGCCTGAGCCAATGTTTCATCATGGAAGCTCGACTTTGTCAAGTAATAGTCGGCGCCGGCCTCTATTCCTTTTCTCCGATCGGCGTCACGATCTTTATAGGATACGATCATCACGGGAATCTTGTTCAGCCGCGGGTCGCTTTTGATCGACTTCACTAAATCGATGCCGCTCATTCTCGGCATGTCGATATCGGTGATTACAAGATCGAAATTGCCGATCCTGACAGCATTCCATCCATCCGCGCCATCAACGGCAGTCTGCACCTCATATCCTTTATTCTGCAAAAGGCGGCATTCAACCTCCCTCACCGTGATCGAGTCGTCGACGATGAGTATCCTTTTCGGCTTCGCACTGATCGAGGGCTCGGCTTCGGATTTAACCCGTCTTAATTTTTCCCCGTAGAGGACTTTATCCAGAGCCCGCAGCATGTCTTCGACATCGATAATTAAAAGAGGAGCTCCGTCTTCCATAAAGGCCCCGGAGTTGATCCCCGGTATCTTTCCCAGTGCGGGATCGACTTCCTGAACAACCAAATCTTTTTCGGCTATGAATCTGTCGACGACAACGCCGTAGCGGTTAATCCGGTCGTTCAGGATAATGACGGGGATATTTTCAGAATATTTGGCGCTCGATTCGATCTCAAAAATTTGCGAAGCGTGCACAAGTCCGACATTATCGCCGTCGAAATTAAAATATTGCCTGTTCTCTATCATTTCGATATCTGATTTATTAATATGCAAGGAGCGGTCGATGCGCGCAAGGGGAAAAGCGTAAGGCTCGCCGGCAACCTCGACGAGTAAAGACCTGATAATCGACAAAGTCAGGGGCAGCTGCAAATGAAACGTCAAGTGCCTCCCCTTCGTTGTCGAGGTTCTGATAATGCCGCCGACTTCCTGGACCATATTCTGAACAATATTCAGTCCCATGCCCCTGCCGGATATCACAGTCAGATCTTCGGCAGTCGTAAAATTCGGAAGAAAAAGGAAGTCGAGAAGCTCTTGTTCACTCAAGTGCTGAACAACATCTTCATTGACGATTTTCTCTTTGACTACCTTTTCCCTAATTTTTTCGATGTCGACGCCCCTTCCGTCATCGGTAATTGTGATATAAAGCATACCTGCACGGTGTGTGGCTTCAAGTTTGACAATCCCCTCTTCCGGCTTGCCCTCCTGTTTTCGGACATCGGGCTTTTCGATGCCGTGATCGACGGCATTTCTCAGAAGGTGCATGAGGGGCGTCTCTAATTTTTCTAAAATGTCGCGGTCGACAGGCGTCATTTCTCCAATGATTTCAAGCCTGACCTTCTTTCCAAGCTCCTTTCCGACATCTCTGACATATCTGGGAAACCCTTTGACGCCGTCGGCAAGGGGTCTCATTCTGATATCGATCACCTCGCCATAGAGGCGCTCGGACAAGCTGGAGTGCCTCCGAACAAACATTTCGAGCTCGGACAGCCTTTTATCAAGGCTTTGACGGCAAATGTTGGCCTGCTGCTGCATGCTGGACAAAAAGCTGAAGACTTTTTCATTGACATCCTCTGATTTGAGCGATTCTCTGATCTGGTCCAGATCCCTTGCCATCTCATTATGGAGATGCTTGAGATTCAGCAGGGCCTCTCCGAAAGGCTCGAGCCAAAGCGATTCGACAAGCGATTCGCCCGCCAGCCCCATAAGCCTGTTCAAGCTGACTGAACTGACCCTTAAAACCCGTTCATTCCAAACTCCCGATTTTTGAGGCTCGTCGGTTTTTAAGGATCCCTTTTTTTCCCCTTCGGCCGCATAGGAGCCTATTTTGTCTTTGCCAAGAGACCTGAGGACAGAAGTCAAACTTCTTAAAGTCGGCTCCTGTTTTTGAATATCATGGCCGATGAGATTTTTGGGCAGACTAATTAAAGAGGAAAAATAATCCACAGCTTGAAAAAGGGCGTCCATTAAATCAGCGTTCAAAAAGGACGGATCATTTTCAAGGGCGACGAAACAGTCTTCCATGGCATGGGAGAGTTCGACAAGAGGATCGAGCCCGACAACGCGCGCGGCCCCTTTGAGCGAATGCGCCGCCCTCATGAGATTGTGAAACGTCTCGCCGGATGCCTTATCGCTTTCCAGGACGAGTAAGCCCTGATTCAGAATTGAAGCCTGGGATTCGGCCTCGACGCAGAAAAGATCCAGCAGCGAGGGATCGTATTCCTGCGCCTCTTCCGGGGAAGCTTCCTCCTTCGTTTCGGCAGCCTCGACCCCTGTTAGCCGATTGAGAAATTCCTCGAGCTCATGAGCTTGTTCTTCAAGCTCGCCCGCCTTGTTCATCAGCTCCCCGGGAGATGTCGACGCGAGCTCTTTAAGCAAATTAACGGCCCTCTTGAGAATCTCTATGTCCTGGGTTGAAAGGGTATGAATTTTTTCCAGAGAGCTCAGAATTTTTTTTCCCAAACTGACAACGAAGTCGAAGCGGACGATTTTTGCAGAACTTTGAATAACGTGGAGCGATTTTTTTACTTCCTTGAGCCGGCGGGCGCTTAAAGCGCTTTCGAAATTATCAATTTGACCTGCCAGCTCCTGAAGGAAAAAGTCCAGCATCTCTTTGGAGGCCGGCCCTTCGCTTGTTTTTTCACTTCGGTCGTCATCCATAATCTACAGAGACCTTTTTAAACTATATAATAAAAGTTCTTCATCCAAAAAACCCACGCTTTTTCCCTTCCATGTCAAAACTCCGCGCAAATAATTGGAAGAGGATTTCGCCACATTAACAGGAACATTTTCCAATGCTCCCATGTCAAATTGATAAATGCCGTAGGCCTCTTCGACAGGAAAGACCCAAAGTTCCTCGTTTTTTTCGATAACAATCATTCTGTCGTAAATGACAGGACTGTGCGAGCGTTGCCGGTCTGTCTTATCTTCGATATCGAACAGCTTAACCAAATCGACGCACAGCCTCATCTGTCCCCCTATGTTGACCAGTCCCTTCAACATTTGGCTCTTGCTGTGAGGAATTGTGTGAATGACTTTTTTTTCGCATATTTGGTTGAAAACAGAGGTTGAAAGGCCAAACCATTCGTTGCGAAGGCGGAAGAGCAGTATCGAATGTTCCCTGGTTTCAAGGAAAGTCTTCTTTCCCTCTCTTATAATTTTCGTCCATTCTTCTATGTATTCAGAAGAAGCTTCCCTGGAAAGCAGCGTATCGGCCGAGTAGGAGCGGTCTCTGAAGGTCTTTTCGTTTTTTCCCACGCCCTATCATCCTTTGTTATTTTTTTGCCTCATCGCCCTGAGTCATCAAATCAATGTAGGTCCTCGCTTCCTCATGAGAAGGATCTAGATAAATCGCTTTTTGAAACAAGCGGAACGCCTCGTTTTCGTGCCCCATGGCATGCTGAATCAACCCGCGCAGATAAAAAGTCCGGGCATCGCTTCCATATTTTTCAATATAATCGGAAATGGCAAGCTCGGCTTCTATCAAATTTCCTTGGTCGGCTATTTTCCGAGCCTTTTCATAATCATTATCTTTTTTGCTTTTCTCTTTTATTGTCTCTTCGGTCTGTTTGCCGGCATTGAGAATTTCATCGATCTCGTGAAAAAGCTCGGTTTTGTAGCAGAACCGATCTTTCTGTTCATCTTTTTTGCTAAACGCCGTTAGATTCGCATACTTAACTACCTGAAAATCCAAATGACGGATCTTGTCATATTCAGCCTCTCCAAGGAGAAGTATGCCGCCCGGCGCAAGAGTTTTTTCAATTCTTTTTAAAAGATTGTGCTGGAGCTGGGGCGACAGATAAATTAAGAGATTGCGGCAAAGCACTATATCGTATTTGTTTTGGCTTTGTGAATTGGGATAATCAACAACATTCCCTTTTTTAAATCTAACGGAAAATCTGACTTCATCCTTTAGTTGAAAACCCTCTTTCAAAGGATTGAAATAGCGGCGCTGAAACTCCAAATCCTTCCCTCTAAACGAGTTTTTTCCATAAATCCCCCTCTGAGCAAAATCGAGACAGTCTTTGCTCACATCGACAGCTTCTACCCTGAAGGACCCAAGAGGCATGCCGGCGTCAAGAAGTCCCATCACAACCGAATAAGGTTCTTCTCCCGTGGAACAGCCAAGAGAGAGAACTCTCAAAGGACGCCCCTTTCGAAATTTTTCCGAATTTTCTCCGGCATAGGCGGCCAAAAAATCAAAGCAACGCTTCTCCCTGAAAAACCACGTCTCGGGAATGACGATCATCTGTATCAAAACTTGCATTTCCGTCAGGGAATTCAACAGATGGGTGTAGTACTCGCCGAGATCTTTGCATTCGCAAGCCTCCATGCGCTTTTCGATGCAAGACATCCAATTGTTGTGCGACAAGCTTTCAGGATGAAGCCCTATTTTATCTTCCATCAACTTTTGAATCCGTTTTAAATACCGACCGTCTATTTCATTCATCAGGTTATCTCGCATACATAATTTTTTATAGAATCTAACAATTTATCGGTTTTGATAAATTGAATGGATTGATTTCCTTCCGTCATGATGCCCCCCATGTAGGGAAAATCTTTGACCGCAATCCGCCCTTCCACAAACCGCTCCAAAGGAACGTCTATCGTTTTCGTCACCTTTTCCGCCATAAGGCCGAATTCAAATTCCTGTCCATCGCCGGGAAATTGAAACAAAATGATCCTGGTGTGCAGAGTCGGCCTGCATGTTCTTTCCAGCATCAAGCTGCACCAGTCGATAACAGGAATCGGCTTGCCTCCGACATTGATCGATCCTCTGATAAAATCGGGCATGTGATGAATAGGCTTGATCTCCACCTGCGGAATGATCTCGCTTATATAGTCGCAGGGGCAGGCAAAAGTTTCCTCCCCTGCGTGAAAAACAAGCATTAACATAACCAAATCCCTATTAAATCTTATTGTCCTTGAAGTTATGTTTTTTTAGAAGAGCAGCAGAACAATGAAACAAAATATCTTATGTTTTTGATGATTAACAGATTAAAAGCACGGAATTTTTCGTTCAGGCTATTTCACGACTCGCAGAAAATCTTTACTCTCTGAGACTTCGGCCTCAATTTCTGCATCAACACGCGCTTTTGCTCCGTCCAGCAGGTAAGAAGCCAGGGCCGGATCGCCCTCATAGGTCATATTGACATTCATGTTCCCGTCGCTTGACTTGTTGTCGCAAGTAATTAAGATATAACAAGAATGCTCCTTCGCCAGCAGCTCCATCAATTCTTCGTAATTGCCATGCCTCATCGCAACCTCCTTCATGCTCAAAGTGATGGTCAACTTATCTAACCGCGTAATTTATTACAAATTAAAAGATTCTTGCCTTATTTTGAGGTTATGGATCAATTTTGCCCTTACCTTGATTGGATTGACAGCCAGCAAGAACAGATGCTCGCGCGCGTTAAGGACTGGGCAGACATTAATTCCCACTCGTTGAATATCAACGGGCTGAACGTCATGCTCGCTTCGCTGAAACGGGAATTTTCCTCCCTCGGCGCTGCCGCCCGGACCATTTCCCTCGATTCCATGGAAATCATCGATCCCAAAGGAGCAACGAAAACGTTGCATCTCGGCAGCGCTTTGCACCTGTCAAAAAGGCAAAACGCTCCGATCCGCTTCTTTTTCGGGGGGCATTTCGATACCGTATATCCGGTCGAAACCGACTTTATCAACTGCATGATGGTCGATCAAAACACCCTGGTCGGCCCCGGAGTCACTGATATGAAAGGAGGCCTTGCGGTCATGCTCACGGCCCTTGAAGCTTTGGAGAAAAGCCCATTTGCCGAAAGCATCGGCTATGAAATCCTCCTCAACCCCGATGAAGAGATCGGCTCTCCCGGCTCTTCCTATTTATTCAAAGAGCTCTCAAAAAATTGCCGCGCCGCCCTTCTTTTCGAGCCGGCCTTTCCCGATGAATCACTCGCAGGGGCAAGAAAGGGCTCCTCCAATCATACGATCCTCGTCAAAGGGACATCAGCCCATGCAGGAAGAGATTTTTTCAGCGGAAAAAGCGCGATCGCCGCCTTGTCCGAGCTGCTCATCAGAATCCACGAGCTCAACCACCCCGAAAAAGACACCACGCTCAACCTCGGCTATATCTACGGCGGAGGACCGGTCAACATCGTTCCAGACCTCGCCCTCTGCCGCATCAACATCAGGGCCATCTCGGATGAAGAGATGCGATTGACAGAAAGTCGCCTCGATGAAATGATTCAGGAACTGGCTAAAAAACACCGGGTCGAAGCCCGATTGTTTGTCGAAAGCCGAAGACCGCCGAAACCTTTTGACAAAGCGACTGAAAAGCTCTTTATGGAAATCAAAAAATGCGGAAAAAAGCTGGGGCAAAAGATCGAGTGGAACCCGACAGGAGGGGCCTGCGACGGAAATACTGTCGCCGCAGAAGGAATTCCTGCGATCGATTCGCTCGGAGCGATCGGAGGTGAAATTCACACCCACAATGAATTTCTCCTCGTCGACAGTTTAACAAAGCGGGCCAAACTGACCGCGCTGTATTTAATGAAGGCAGCATATGAAAAATCTCGATAAACTGCTAAACGATCCGAAAGTCAAAGAGGCCAAGAAGCTATTGACCGAGGCGCTCTCTAATCACAGCCGCCACATCGGGAAGCCGAAAGGCCCCGATCCCGACCTAGCACAGGATTTCGAAAAGCTCCTGGAAAGCTATGGACAGATGCGCGGCGGGCCTCTTTTTTATCCTTACATAGGCAGCGGCCTCGGCAAAGGGGCTTTAGTCGAGCTTATGGACGGCAGCGTGAAATACGACTTTATCACCGGCATCGGCGTCCACGGCTTCGGCCACAGCCATCCCGACATTATCAGCTCATCCATTGACGCTGCCCTGACCGATACCGTCATGGAAGGGCACCTTCAGCAAAATTCCGACGCTTATGAGCTCACAAAACTCCTTATCGACATTTCCGGACTTGATCACTG
Organism: Waddliaceae bacterium; assembly: GCA_007124415.1. Lineage (GTDB taxonomy): Bacteria > Chlamydiota > Chlamydiia > Chlamydiales > SLFE01 > SLFE01. Next base: position 13,282 of record SLFE01000013.1, read on the forward strand.
CTTCCTCTCATCGACCGGGGCTATGGCCAACGAGAACGCCCTCAAAATCTGCTTTCAGAAAAAATACCCGGCCGACCGCATTCTCGCTTTTGAACGGTGCTTCATGGGACGGACCCTCGCCCTCTCCCAGGTCACCGACAAGCCGATGTTCAGAGAGGGGCTTCCGCTCAATCAGCCGGTCGACTACGTCCCCTTCTACAACCCGGAAAATCCCAAAGAAAGTACCGAACTAGCCGTCAAAACGCTGACATCGCATATCGATCGTTATCCCGGCAAGCATGCTGCCATGAGTTTCGAGCTGATTCAGGGCGAAGGGGGATTCAACCTGGGAACCCCTGAATTTTTCAAGGCCCTCATGGATATTTTAAAAGACCGGGGCATTCCCGTCATGATCGACGAAGTCCAGACATTCGGAAGAACAACGAAGCCGCTGGCCTTCCAGCACTTCGGCCTCGAAGACTACGTCGACGTCGTGACCATCGGAAAATTGTCTCAGGCATGCGCCACCTTGTACAAATCGCACTTAAAGCCCGGACCGGGCCTTCTCAGCCAGACATTCACCACCAGCAGCTCGGCCATCCGTGCATCAAAAGTGATCATTGAAAAGCTGGTGAGCGAGGGGCATTTCGGAGAGGACGGGAAAAACATGGCCATTCACAAATACTTTGTTGAAAAACTCAAAAGCATCGGCAAAAAACACCCCGGACTTGTCCGAGGTCCCTACGGCATAGGCTGCATGATCGCCTTCACACCCTTGGATGGAGGGAGCGCCCAAGTCGTTGACTTTGCCCGGGAGCTTTTCAAGCAGGGCGTGATGAGCTTCATCGCAGGAAAAAGCCCTGTCCGCTGCCGATTTCTGGTTCCGATGCTGGCTGTCACCAACCACGATATCGATAAGGCTGCTGAAATCATTGAAAAAACCCTGCTCATATGCAAGGAGCGCCATTCATGAAAGTGATCAGACCCATCAAGGCCGAAGACCACGAAGCTTTAGAGAGAATGGCATTCACATCTTCAATGGGCATAAGGAGCTTGCCCAAAGACTCCGAGCAGCTCTACGAGAAAATCCTGATGTCTCAAAAAGCGTTCAAGGAAGAAATGCAGACGCCCCACAGCCACTTGTACATCTTTGTTCTTGAGGATCTCATAACCGGCGCCATCGAAGGGACGAGCGGGATCAAGGCCAAAACCGCCGTTGAAGAGCCCGAATACACCTACCGCATTGAAACAGTCGACAACAGCTGCACGACCGCCAATGTACCCCAAACCCTCGACATCCTCAAAGCCCAGATCCACCGCAACGGCCCCACCGAAATTTGCGGGCTGTACCTGCTGCCCCACAGCCGCATGTCCCATCTGGGAAAGCTGTTATCCTACTGCCGTTTTCTCTTTATCGCCGATCACCCAAGCCGATTCGACGATACCGTGATCGCCGAAATGAGAGGCTACTTCGACAAAGAAGGGCAGAACCCTTTCTGGACCCAGGTCGGGCGCCGCTTCTATGACGTCCCCTTTGAAGAAGCGCTGGAGAGGCAGTCGCACACAACCACATTCATCCCCGACATCCTTCCCAAATTTCCCATCTACCTGGACCTTCTTCCCCGCGAAGTGCGTTCGGTCATCGGCAAGACCCACCCCCATACCGAACCGGCGTTAAATCTTTTGATCCAGAGCGGATTTTCCCTGACAAACGAAGTCGACATCTTTGACGGCGGCCCTAAAATCTGGGCCCCAATGGAAAAAGTGACAACCATTCAAAAAAGCCGGACCGCCACAGTATCCGACCTCCCCTCCGAACTTGAGGAAGGCAATTGGATCATCGCCAACACCTCGCTTAACTTCCGCGCCACATCAGCCGGCATCAGACTGAATGAAAAGGGGGTCACCATCGACAAAAAGACCGCAGAAGCCCTCGGGGTCGCAATCGGCGACACCGTCCGCTACGTAGCCATCTGATATTAAATCACTTATTAAAATATTTTTATCTATAAAAAA